>NZ_JAYKTS010000051.1 GCF_037024155.1 Bacillus sp. 2205SS5-2 | reverse complement strand
AACAGATACCGATAAAACCCGTTTCTTTGGCAACGGTAGAAAGAACAAATATGTTAGGCGAGTGTTCCGATCAAAAAGAAAAAAATTAGGTAATGGCAAAAAACTAAATGCCATCCGAAATCTCGATGATAAAGAACAACGATACATGAAGGACCAAGACCACAAAGTTAGTCGTTCAATTGTTGATTTTGCAATTGACAATCATATTTCTGTCATTCGGTTAGAACAATTGACCAACATAAGACAGACGGCAAGAACAAGCCGTAAAAACGAAAAGAATCTACATACATGGTCTTTCTATCGCTTATCAAAATTCATTGAGTACAAAGCGAATTTAGCAGGTATTAAAGTTGAATATGTGAACCCTGCATACACTTCTCAAACTTGTCCTAATTGTTCTAAAAAGAATAAAGCAAAAGACAGAAAATATAAGTGTTCTTGTAGGTTTGAAACACATAGAGATAAGGTCGGTGCAATGAATATTCGATATGCACCTGTGATCGATGGTAACAGTCAATCAGCCTAAGGTGCTATATGCACTGTCTTAGGAGGGGCAATGAGATGCCCTAATCTTGAAGACTGTTCAAAACAGAAATGGATTGCGAACGTTTAGTCATTCAAGAATCCCATCCGTCACACCGTAAAGTGTAGGACTTGCGGCTTTAGCCGTGGGAGTCTCAAATAATCACCATGAAAAAATATGGTTAGATCCTCACTTCACGAAAGGAGTTTGAAAATGAAAGCTCAAATCAAAGCTTTTGTATTTGATGTCTACGGTACATTATTCGATGTTCATTCTGTGAAAGAAAAATGTGACGAACTCTATCCAGGAAAAGGGGAAGAAATCAGCACAGTTTGGCGACAAAAACAGCTTGAATACTCTTTTTTACGTCAGCTCATGGGCAGGTATGAGCCATTTCTAGAAGTAACTCGTTCCGCATTGCATTATGCTCTAGCAAAACTTGAATTACCCTTAAGCAACTCTAATGAAGAAGATTTAATTGCAGCCTATAAGAAGTTAACACCTTACCCTGAAGTGGAAGCTGTACTAAAACAACTTCAACCAAAAGAACGGGCGGTATTTTCCAACGGATCTCCCGATATGTTGAACCCGCTCATCGAATCATCCAGTCTCTCTTCTTACATTGACAAGATCATTACTGTGGACGACATTAAACATTATAAACCCACACCAGCATCCTACCAACACGCTTTGACTCATTTAGGACTGAAGCGCGAAGAAATATTATTTATGTCATCTAATGGATGGGACATCACAGGAGCAAAAAGCTTTGGTTTCCAGACCGCTTGGATTAACCGCCAAAACCTTCCAAAAGAAGAACTAGGCATCACACCCAACCGAATTTACAAAGACCTCACAGGTATACTCGAATGGGATTAAGAAAAGCGGAAGTGGCTTGCCCTGCGGCGTCAGGCAAATGAAGAACTCGGAGGTGATGCCTGCATCGCTGGAGGGTTATTCATTTGACCCCGAGCCGCAAGCCACTGCAGCTGAATCACGAAATGCGAAAGTGGCTGCCCTGCGGCGTCAGGCAAATGAAGAACTCGGAGGTGATGCCTGCATCGCTGGAGGGTTATTCATTTGACCCCGAGCCGCAAGCCACTGCAGCTGAATCACGAAATGCGAAAGTGGCTGCCCAGGGACCGCAGGCATCTGGCAGAACACGTAGTGAATCCCGATTCACGCAGTGGGCTGACAAATGCCCGAGTCCCTAGCCACTGCAGCTGGATCATGAAATGCGAAAGTGGCTGCCCTAGAGTAAAAATCAACCAAAAAGTTTAACAAAATCCAATAAAAAAACTCGCCAGTTGGCGAGTTTTTCTTCATTATTATGCTTTCAGTTTCTTCAACTCTGCTACAACCCCAACAGGCTCTGCACGTTTTGTATAATCAGCATCCACGCTAGCGAAATCAATCGTCTTATCTTGATTGATGATAAACGTAGCTGGGACAGGCAATGTCCAAGAATCCTCGCCATTATGTGCTGGGATATCCAAATTGATTTGGTCGTAAATTTCAATTAAGTAGTCAGGAAGCTTGAACAGTAAATTATAGTCTACTGCAACCTTTCCATTTGGATCACTTAAGACGTGAAAAGCAAGATCGTGCTTTTCCTTCATTGATAGTGATTGATCAGGTGTTTGCGGACTAACTGCAATGAGTTGCCCCCCTGCTTCAGTAATTTCAGGTAATATATTTTGATAGGCTTTTACTTCTAAGTTACAGTAAGGGCACCAAGTACCTCGGTAAAACATCAAAATAACAGGACCTTTTTCAAGCTCTTCGTAGAGAGTAACCTCATCTCCTGCTGCACTTCTTAATGTGAAATCAGGTGCTTTCTCTCCCGTCGCTAATCCGGTTGCCTCTCCTGATTTTTCTAATTCTTCTGTTGCTTTTAACATTTTCTCCAAAATTTCCTTTGGAATTTTCTTTATAGCACCTTGTTGAAATTCTTTTATTTGATCGGCTAAAGACAATGTAACCCCTCCTATTTTTTATTCAAGACTGTTATCGCAAAGATTCTAGCTTTTCAAAACGGGATGAACAGCTAGAATTGTATGACATCGTGCTCATTTCCTTATTAAAAATTCTTTTTATCTATATACAGTAAGAAATAACTCGAAAAAACCTAACTTCATGTTTTTTCTTTGTTCTAGGAGCACGTAGTCTACGAAAAAAGCCTCATTCCATGTAAGTATCCCCTATTTCCCCTTTAAAAAATGTAGGGCACATTACAGAAATCGAAATACTTTACATTTAAAGTATTATTGCATAGTTTTATCTTAATGAAACGAAATTTGCTCACATTCGAATAGAAGAAAGGATGATTTTGTGAAACCGAATTTTGTAAAAATCATTGCCTATATTTCTGTCCTTGCGACGATACTTTGGTCAATCGGACTATTTTTGACGGTGAATGACCAACTCTTTACTGCATCAACTTCTATACCTTCTCCTTCAGAGCCAACACCAGTAGCCAGTGAAACAGAAGATATTCATATCGTGGCGATTGGCGACTCACTGACCCGCGGAACAGGAGATACTTCTGGCAGCGGTTATGTCTCTTATATGTTAGAAGAACTTTCGACAAAATCAGAACAACAGTTGCACTTATCTAATCTTGCCATTAAAGGCTATACCTCTCAGCAATTATTAGGTCAGCTTGAACAAACCGAAGTACAACGGCAACTTCAACAAGCCGATATCATTCTAATGACCATTGGTGGAAACGATCTTTTTCAAGGTGGAGAATCCATTTTGAATTTTTCTGACAGTGACGTGGATGCGTCTCAAGATGACTATCGAAAAAATCTACAAAACATTTACACGACTCTCCATAACCTAAATGAAGAAGCAACCCTTTTCCATATCGGGCTGTATAATCCTTTTAGTGCGTTAGATGATTCCGCTTTAACATCAAGCGTCGTACGCCAGTGGAATTTTGAAACAGCAGAACTTGCTTCAAGCACTCAAAATATAGTTGTTGTTCCGACGTTTGACCTTTTTCAGCTTGATGTCAAAAATTATTTATACAGTGATCAATTCCATCCAAATAGTGCTGGTTATCGATTAATAGGAGAACGAGTGGCCTCTCTTATCACTTTCAGCGAGGGGGAAACAGAAGATGAATAACTCAGAACCTACCTTAATTGTAGAGAATCTGCAAAAGAATATCGGCAAAAAAGAAATTATTAAAAACCTCTCTTTTCAGCTGCAACGGGGAGAAGTATTTGGCTTTCTTGGTCCTAATGGAGCAGGAAAAACGACGACAATCCGCATGCTAGTCGGATTAATCAAACCAACCGCTGGCGAAGTTACCATTTGCGGTCGTAGCCTTCGTTCAGACTTCACCAACGCCATTCGCAACATCGGCTGTATCGTTGAAAACCCGGAATTATACACCTATTTAAGCGGGTGGGAAAATCTTCAGCAGTATGCACGGATGGTGCCTGAAATAACAGAAGATCGCCTTACAGAAGTGGTGAATTTAGTCGGCTTACAGAATCGTATTCATGATCTGGTCAAAACCTACTCTCTCGGGATGCGCCAACGTCTAGGAATTGCCCAAGCTCTGCTTGGTAAGCCTAAAGTGTTAATTTTAGATGAACCAACGAACGGACTCGATCCAGTCGGTATCCGTGAAATGCGTGAATTTATACGGAGCTTAGCAGAACAAGATGGAATAAGTATTCTCGTCTCCTCCCACCTGCTTAGTGAAATTCAATTAATGTGTGATCGAGTGGCGATTATTTCTAAAGGAGAAATTATTACCGTTGATTCAGTGGAAAAGCTCCTTGCTGAAAAAGAGAGAGTCACCTGGAGGCTCCACCCTCTCGCTGAAGGAAGACGCATTTTATCAGAAGAAACGACGATTCTATCAGAAAAAGAGGATACGCTTATTACCCTATTTGAAGAAGAAAAACTTGCAGCTATTAATGAGCGTTTAGTTCGCGAAGGAATAAAAGTAAGCGGGATTCAAACAACTCTCCCTACGTTAGAAGATCTGTTTATCGAATTAACAGGAGGGGAAACGATTGATTAATCTTGTTCATAATGAACTCATCAAGCTTGTTCGAAAAAAGCGACTATACGTTGTGATCGGAATTATCGCTGTTTTAGTGGCGATGTTCACCTATGCGCAAATGAAGGAAGTCCAATCGCTAAAAGAAAGACTCGGGACAATTGAATGGCGCATGCAATTGCAACAAGAGATCATTGATACCGAAAATCGTTTGAATTCTAGCGGCATCTCGGGCGAATGGCGCAAATTCATGCGAATTCAAGTCAGTCAACAAAAATACTATTTAGAAAATGATATCAATCCGTCTGCTCCTGGCGCTCCAACCTTTATGAGGATGTTTGTCGAGAACTCGATTGATTTATTTCTCCCTCTTTTGGTTGTGGTGGTCGTGGCTGACCTTGTTTCATCCGAGGCAAGTGCAGGAACCATTAAGCTATTGCTCACCCGGCCTGTAAAGCGATGGCGAATTTTATTGAGTAAATTTTTGACGATGGTGCTATCAGTCTCGTTTATCGTTTTCATGCTCGGATTAATATCGTACCTGATTTCTGGAATCGTTTTTGGCTATTCGGGATGGACCTTGCCGATTTTAACCGGATTTTCAGTTCAAGGGGAAGAGCTGGTTACAAGCAATGTTCACCTTATTACGCAATGGGAATACTTACTAATGGAATTTGGGCTCGCCTGGTTTGTCGGCGTTATTATCGGCACTTTATCGCTCATGCTGTCTGTACTCATTCGGAGCACGGCTGCAGTGTTCGGCGTGATGCTCGCTGCCCTCATTTCAGGTGCCATCCTCGCCAATATGGTCTCATCATGGGAAACCGCGAAATACTTTTTCATGGTTAACCTTCGTGTAACCAACTATATTAATGGCATGGGTGCTCCAATTGAAGGCATGAGCCTTGGCTTTTCGTTAACGGTGCTTTCTGTATGGGGTGCCATCGGCCTTCTAATTGCATTTTTATCCTTTACTCGTAGTGATGTTTACTAGGGAGAGAAAAATGGAAATTTCCTAGTAACACAAAGAGGACTCTCAAATAAGAGAGTCCCCTTTCTTTCATTATGGCTACTTTTGCAATAACATATAAGCCGTTTAAAGAGTAGATTTTGCGGTGTCTTTTCATATTTTTTAAAACTTAGTCAATTTCATAGGCTCTTTTCGTATACATTGTTGCCCTTGACACAAAGAAAAAACAGGCAGTAGGGTTTTTTCTATTGATTTCTTCCTTTTTATCTAGGAATGAAGAATTTTTCAATAGGAAAAGAGCACGAAGTCATACAAGTCAAGGGATTCCTTATTATTCGAAAAGCCACAATCTTTGCGAAAACAGCCATTTCATAAAACCCATTTAACGCCATATCGTGCAAACATATGACTAATTAATGTAATTATGAACTTGACTCAACTAAATCTCTGAAAAAGTAAAGGATTCTATCGAATAGGAAATAAAATAATAAGGCTGTTTACGAAAACAGCCTAACTAATAACACTGCTAGAGATCAGTTTCTCGATCTTCAGCTATTCCCCCTATGATCGAACAAATATCTTTAAAATTCTATTAAAAATGGGTAAGTGTTTTCATCCAAACAGAGTTTAATTCTTTGTCTGAAATTATTCCAAGTTACCATTTCTAAAGCTTGCTCAATAGGAAAAAACCCTACTTCCAAACTCTCTGGAGAAGTCGTTAATTTTCCTCCAACTGGTTTAGCTAAGAACAGTGTGTTACATATTGAATTGTTAATATTTTGGAATACCCCACAGAACTTCAAAACTTCAATATCAACTCCTGTTTCCTCTTTAGCCTCCCTTATTGCAGCTTCTTTTAAAGACTCCCCTTCTTCTACTTGTCCACCTGGCATTTCCCACCCTCTCTTAGGTCCCTTGATTAATAGAATTTCTCTTCGTTCATTAATGACAATAGTTGCTGCTGAAATAATATGTTTTGGTGGTGAGTATGTGTTTTGCGTGCTTTGTTCCAAAAGAACATCCCCCATTCCTAACTTAGTATGTTCACCTAATGTCCAAGTCTTCAATAAGGCAAAAGCTGGAGAACTGTATTATCCTCCAGCTACCACCAGTTGAAATAAGTGAAATTTATATTAATTACTATTTTGTAGTTCGTTTTTCACAGTGGCTTTTAATGCTTGGTTTCTCACTTCTAAAATGAATTCCTTATACACCTATTTTTTCAACCATTCTTTTCGAACCAGTCTTTCATACAATTAACGTGAGCTTTATCTCTTCGAAGTTTGGGTTCAATCTCTATGTAATCTTCATAACTATCATATTCCCAAATAGTGAAATTATCTTAGGAATCATCCTTATTATCCTTCATTCATCGACCGAGTGAACGAAAACGATATTTGAGTTGGATAGATTAGTTTGTGTTTTAAAAAATGGGTATTGAAAATTTTCTTCTATAAAGGCTCTATTCGTATACATTGCTGCTATGTAGTCTAGATTTAGATTGATTCTTCCATTTTGCTGTTAAAACCCTTAAAAAAAGACGAAAAGATGCCACGATACTAAGAAATATCACCGTTTATAAGCTGGTTTGAAAAGCAAGAAACTTTGCAAAAATAGTCCCTATAAAACAACATACTCACCTTCATTCATGAATTTCAAATCCGAATAAACAAATCCATTCTTAAACAATGACGTGATTCAGTTCAATGCTAATTATTTCAAATTTTCTTATTTTTTGCAATAATTTATTCCGAATATTATTTTCGTACACTATGTTGCTATGAAACATCTACAAAAACCACGCTGTTCTGGGGGGGATAAAAATTTCCTTCCTTATGCCACTCCAAAACTAAAATGTTATACGCCTATTTCTTTCAGCCTAATGCAGAAACGATAAATACCTTATAATAAAGACGTTCTCTTTGTACTATCCTTTTTTCAGAAATTATGTGAATCACACTCATTTGAGTTGTTTAGTATTTAAATAATCCTATTATTTAGCTCTTCACTTAAAAACTTCTTCTACCCATTTTAGGGCATGTTAATGGGTTAATAGAAAAGCTCAGAGACATTAACTCTGAGCTTTTTTGCGTGCTATTTACTTTTAGCATACCCCACGAATTCCATTTATATTTTTCCAATAATTTCACGTTTTTCCACAAAAACGAAACTACTCATTTTGCGCTTTTTTCCCGTCCATCATAATCGTCAAGCTAATTAAGGTGACTAGAATCGTCGCACCCATATCAGACAGAATGGCAATCCAAAGGGTTAGTAAGCCCGGAATTGTTAATAAGAGGGCAATAATTTTCAACCCAAGTGCTAAAGATATATTGAGTTTAATGACTTTGTTTACTCTTTTTGATATGGCTATCGCTGTAGGTAGCTTGACAAGATGGTCTTGCATGAGGACGATATCGGCGGTTTCAATCGCACTGTCGGTTCCTTTCCCCATGGCAATTCCTAGATCTGCCGTAGCTAGAGCGGGAGCATCATTAATGCCATCACCAACCATGGCTACTTTCTGATGCTGAGTTAGTTCCTGAACCTTTTGAACCTTCTCTTCTGGTAAAAGTCCAGCAAAGTAGCTTGTTAAGCCGACTTGTTTCGCAACCTTTTGAGCGGTTTTCTCATGATCTCCTGTTAGCATCACTGTTTCTTTGATGCCTACTTGATGTAGTTCCTTGACAATTTGCCCACTCTCTTCGCGGATTTCATCACTAATACCAAACATACCGAGGACGCTTTCCTTACTCGAAACAATCACCAATGTGTAGCCTTCTGTTTTCAGCACATCCACGTCATTTTGAATTGCCGGTGCTAGTGAAAGTGGAACACTTTTTTCGTTCCCCACAAAGTATTCATTCTCGTCAATTTTCGCTGAAATTCCTTGGCCTGCAATAGTATTGAAATCGGTGGCTTCAGCCATTGAGGTCGTTTGCTCCGACAGATGATCCATAATCGCCTTCGCAACCGGATGGGACGAATTTTTTTCAATCGAAGCTGCAATCGTATAAAAATTTTCATCATATACAAATTCTTTTTCAACGTAAGGACGGCCCTTGGTTAAGGTTCCGGTTTTATCAAAGGCAATCGCGTCAATCTTGCCTAGTTGCTCTAAGAACACACCGCCTTTTACCAAGATTCCATTTTTCGCATTTTTCGTAATCCCTGATACGATCGCAATTGGAGAAGATATTATAAGCGCACACGGACAACCAACAATTAATACAGCTAATCCTTGATACAATGCACTGCCCCAATCACTCCCAAATAACAGTGGAGGAACGATCATGACGATGACAGCTATCAGCATAATCGCAGGCGTATAATACTTAGCAAATTTATTAATAAAAAGCTCGGTTGGCGTTTTCGTTTCTTGTGCCTCTTCTACAAGATGAAGTATTTTTGCAAGCGAGGAATCGTTGTATGCCTTCGAAATTTGGACCGTTAACACGCCCTCATTATTGATGCTGCCACCAAAAACATTCTCTCCATTCGTTTTTTCAACAGGCATCGCTTCTCCTGTGATGGCCGCTTCGTTCACGGAACTCTTCCCAGAAACCACCAAACCGTCAGATGGAATTTTTTGTCCAGATTTTACGAGTACATGATCGCCTACTTGTAGCGATTGAATCGACACTACTCGCTCGATCCCATTTTCAATTAGGAGTGCTTCTTTTGGTGCAACCTTTAATAATTCTTCCATCGAGTGGCGTGCTTTTTCCATCCCAAGTCCTTCAAGATACTCATTTACTCCAAACAGAAGAGCCACTAATGTTGCTTCTTTCCACTCCCCAATACCTACTGCACCTATTAGGGCGATGGTCATCAATGTATCAATATTAAATTTAAAGGAAATTAAGTTTTTTAACCCTTTTAAAAACGTCTGGTACCCACTCAGCGTGATGGCAGCTAAATACATCACAACCGGAAGGGCATTGTCTAGGCTCATATCGATCACTATGGCGGCTAAAAATAATACTGTTGATATGCCGAGATAGAGTTTTAAGTTGGTTCCATGTGAATGATCATGCGCATGTGCATGTTCTGTGACAATAGCCGCCCCGTCATTGGATAGTATTTTTTGGACAGAGGTCATATCAATCCCTCCGTCTACTACGAGCTTGCTGCTATTAAAGAGAACCTTTGAAGATTCACCGTGATCAAGCTTTTGAATCTCTTCTTCTATTTCTCGTGCGCAATTGACGCACGATAAGCCTTTTAACTTGTATTCTTCCATTTTCATAACCTCCTCCCTGTCATCGATGCTCTGCATGATGAATTGTTTGCTCTAACACCGTCATAACATGATTGTCATCAGGTGAATAATAAAGAGTTGTTCCTTCTCTCCGAAACTTCACTAAACGAATATTTTTCAAAAAACGCAATTGATGAGACACTGTCGACTGCAAAAGCGAGAGATTTTCGGCAATTTCATTTACAGAATGCTCTTTTTGCGCTAATAAGTGGAGAATTTTTATTCTTGTTGGATCAGATAAGGCTTTAAACATTTGCGAGACTGAATAGAGTGTTTCCTCATCTAAATGATCTGCTTCTAGCTTTTCATTTTCATTCATGCTCTTCACCCCAATACAATGTGTGTATATGAGTATATGCTCATATAATATATTTACATTATAAAAAAAATCTGATTTTTTGTCAACTCAAACATAATTATTTTTTGAACATTTTAAAAGTAGAATTTAAATGAAATAAATTTGTTCAGAGTCACACTTAAAATGACCCCAAATCTATTTAATTCAAGTTTTAGGGAGGTAAGCGAAATACAAAACTCTTCGGACAAAACTCTTTTCCTATACATTGTTGCCTTTTAGTCAAGTTTCAGATGAAATCCTCCAATTTGCTGTTGATTCTCAGCAATAATAGACGAAAAAATGCCCCTAATCAAAGCTATATCATGGTTTACAGACGGGTTCAAAAAAACTCTCTTTGCGAAAACAGTCTGAACAATATATTTTGTGGCAGCGAAATTCGTCTGCTTTTATCATCTACATTTTATGATTACCTATGTATTTTGGTGAAAAATCAGCAAAAAACCCGTAGGATTATTCAACGGGTTTCCGTTACTCTATTCATTCACTAATTCATCGACTAACTTCTCAGCAGCTTTTCGATAACAATTGCTCATATGGACAAGGGAAGCAATCGATAAAATTTGTTCTACTCTCGATCGTTCTTTTGTTGCAATCGACTCTCCTTCTTGCTCGATATCATCTGACATGCTCTGAGTATCGTCTTGGAATCGTTGAACATTCTTCTTCATGACACTTCCGTAACTCGTGTAGAGACGATGGAGTTCATCTGGTTCATTCTCCGCAATTTCATTGATGTCCGCTAACGTAGATTTAATATCTCCAATCGATAAAGACCCTTTTAATTGATAGATCATACTAATTAAAATCAAATGTTCCTTCGAATATTTTTTGTTTTTAATAGGGAAAAATACTTTGCCTTTGGCGTAGTTGTTGATCATTGTTTTCGTTAATATTTTTTCTTCGGCATTCCGTTTCGTATCGCCAAATTTTTGTTCAAATAATTGAATGACTTGATCCATATAGAGGTCGATGTCAGGCATTTCGGCTAATGTCAATTGGATTTCAAGCGGTAACTCTAATTCTTTTATTTTCATATGTTCCTTCTTCCTCACTCTTTTTCTCTCATTATAATAAACACAACTGAGTAAGTAAAGATTGACTAGATGATGAACTTTAGATATTATTATATATAGTATCGAAAACTACATAACATTATGGAGGTGTTTAATTTGGGCACATATATTCGTGAACCCATTAATGCTTTAACTCATTTAGTTGGTGCAATGCTTGCTTTTGCAGGTTTACTACTGTTAGTGATCAAAGCTTCAATCACAACTTCTTCTGCTTTAAGTATTACCGCGGTCATTCTATTTGGTGTCAGTATGATCCTTCTTTATGCTGCCTCAGCCACGTACCATTCGGCAATTGCTACAAAGGAAGTAATTGCTTTTTTACGAAGAGTCGATCACTCGATGATTTTTGTATTCATTGCCGGAACGTATACTCCCATTTGTCTCATAAGTCTTCAGGGTACTACCGGATGGATTCTCTTTGTGGTTATCCATTTACTTGCTCTGTTAGGGGTTTTTTATAAATTGATTTGGTTCCGATCTCCTCGTTGGCTGTCAACCCTGCTTTATATCGCAATGGGCTGGTTAATTATTATGTTTAGCTTTCCTCTGACGACTATTCTCGGAGTGAACGGCATGCTTCTACTTCTTATTGGGGGTATTTTTTATACGATTGGTGGAGTTATTTATGCGACAAAACCTACCTTTCTTACCTTTAAGCATCTTGGGTTTCATGAGATTTTCCATCTCTTCATCCTACTCGGAAGTTTGTTCCACTTTCTTTGTATCTTTTATTTTGTTCTCTAAAACGCTTCTTCCAAAAATGTTGTTGTGATGGACACTCGAGATACTCAGACAAGTTAATGCCTCGAGACAATTAGGAATCTCAAGACATTCTCATCAACCTCAGCGTTAGTAGCCAAAATTTAAAGGATGAGCGTATTGCCCATCCTTTTAAAATAATTCAACAAACTCTTCATAGCCTTCTTCTTTTAGCTTCTCTTTCGGCACAAATCGCATTGCCGCAGAATTCATACAGTAGCGTAAGCCTGTTGGCTCTGGACCATCAGTAAAAACATGACCAAGATGTGAATCACCATGCTTACTTCTTACCTCAGTTCGAACCATAAACAACGTCTTATCTTCTACTTCCACAATATTTTCAGACACTAATGGTTGAGTAAAACTAGGCCAGCCTGTTCCACTTTTATACTTATCTTCTGAGCTAAATAAGGGTTCTCCAGACACGATGTCCACATAGATTCCTTCTTCTTTATTATCCCAATACTCGTTATCAAAGGCTGGCTCCGTTTTATCCTTCTGAGTAACACTGTATTGAAGATCAGTTAGCTCTTCCTTCAATTCATCCTC
Source organism: Bacillus sp. 2205SS5-2 (assembly GCF_037024155.1). Lineage (NCBI taxonomy): Bacteria > Bacillati > Bacillota > Bacilli > Caryophanales > Bacillaceae > Bacillus > Bacillus spongicola. The sequence goes on along the minus strand of NZ_JAYKTS010000051.1, from coordinate 4,957 downwards.
TGTATAGCTAGGGTAGAGTGAGTTCGTCTCTAGCTTAATGTCCCGGTCCTCTCCCCACGCATCGTCGAGAAAATCATCTCGCCCCGAATTATTACGGTAAAATTTATAGCTCAAACTATTTTTCTTATAATAATCTTGATGATATTCTTCTGCTTGATAAAATGTCATTGCCTGGCGAATAGGAGTGACCAGATCTTCTTGAAATCGTTCAGTCGCAGCCAGTTCTTTTTTAGATGCTTCCGCTTGTGTTTTTTGCTCGTCATTATGATAGAAAATCGAACTTGCATACTGTGGTCCACGATCCACAAATTGTCCTTCAGCATCCGTTGGATCTATTTGACGCCAAAAAACTTGGAGCAACTGCTCATACGTAATGACATCTGGATTGTACTGAATTTGCACTGCTTCGAGATGATTTGTTTGATTCGACGATACTTCATTGTAAGTTGGATTTTCTTCTTCACCGCCTGTATAGCCTGAAACAACTGAATAAACGCCGTCTAATTTCTCGAAAGGCGGCTCCATACACCAAAAACATCCACCAGCGAATGTAGCTAGCGCAAAATTATCTGGAATGCCACTTTCAACTACTGGCTCACTTCCTAATGATTTTTGTGTCAGACTTGCATACAATCTTGGAACAAAAAAGACCGCGAGCGCCAAAAAGAAGAGTCCGCTAATCATGTAGATTTTCTTCACAGTTCTTCCTCCTTCTTTTCTTCTATATACTTCTCACTCCAAATTGCTTTTCTAAACTTTCCATCTTCTTCTTTAATGGCAATTGCTTCTTCCACATCTATTCCTCTAATCGAATAATATTTTGTACCTATAATATATTCATTAAGGTTGTTTTCGCAAAGTTTGTTGCTTTTCGAATCAGGTTACAATCTATGATATAGCTTAGTTTCGGGCATCATTTCGTCTGTTTTTGATGAAAATGAACAGTGGGATGGATCATATAGTCAAAAATCAGATGAAATAACCACAATGTATACGAAAAGAGCCTTCATTAAAGAAGTTACCAGTATTTGTGCTTTCCATTTTGGAATACTTCTTCACTTCTCCAATCTCCTCATCGATTTCGCTAACTTAGTCATCACTAATTTGATAAGGCTCTTTTCGTATACTTCGATGCTATTGGCACAAAGAAAAAACTGGCAGTAAGGTTTTTTCGACGGATTTCTTATGCTTTATCTAGAAATGAATAATTTTCCATTTAAAAAGAGCACGAAGTCATACAAGTCAAGGGATTTTTTCTTATTCCAAAAGTCACAATCTTTGCGAAAGGCTCTTTTCGTATACATTGTGGCTAAATCACCTGATTTTTGATTAAATCGCCCATTTCTTTGTTGTTTCCATCAAAAATAGACGAAATGATGCCCGAAACAAAGCTATATCACCGTTTATAGACTGGTGCAAAAAGCAACAAACTTTGCGAAAACAGCCTTCATTAAATAAGACGCCTATATTTAAATTGAAGTTACAAATAATAATAGGTTAAATTTACAAGTGTTTTTCAATTAAGGGAATCTCAAACCAAAACGTACTTCCTTTCCTCCCATCACTTTGGACGCCGATTGCTCCTCCGTGTAAATCAATTATCTCTTTGCTGATCGACAACCCGAGTCCTGAGCCGCCGTATTGTTTGCTCCGGGACTTCTCGACCCGGTAAAACCGTTGGAAAATCGATTTCTGTTCCTCTAATGGTACTCCTTTTCCTTCATCACTAACCGCAAACCGAAAAGAATCATTCCTTCTCTCAACCTCTATCACCAATTTCGTTTGATTAGGTGAAAATGAAAGTGCATTTTGCAGAAAATTGGTCATCACTCGTTTGATTTGTGAAGGCATCAAGGATACAGATGGCATATTTTCATCAAAAATCACCTTCAAATCAATTTCCTTTTCTGCTATTTTCCGTTCAAATTGTTGGAGAGTCTCAACGACAAGCTGATCCATCAAGGTTCTCGTTGGTGTGAAGGGGATTTTCTTACTTTCAAGCTGAGACAACTGAAGGACTTCTTCAATTAAACAACTCAATCGTTCAGTTTCAGCTAAAATCGTGTCGTAGTAACGCTTCTTTGTTTCAGGATCCTCGATAATTTCATCCTGAAGTGCTTCGACAAATGAATGAATAGAAGACAGCGGTGTACGTAAATCATGAGAAACATTCGATATTAATTCACTTTTGAATCGCTCCGACTCCTTTAACTCTTGAAACATATCATGAATCTGCGTTGACATATGATTAAAATTATTCGCTAGCTTTTTAATCTCATCCGGTCCATCTTCCGGCACTTTTGCATCAAAATCTCCTTGCGCCATTCGTTCCGCTTCACGAGTCATTTGTTTTACCGATTTTAGTAACGGAGAAGTAATCAGCCACGATACCACAAAGGACAACAAACCTGCACCAAGTGTGATCAACGTCAGTAGCAGAATGATTTCATTTGAAAGAACCATTCGAACATACGAGATTATGAGAAATAGAAACATCAACAAAACTGAACTTCCATTAGCGAGCAGCAGCAACGTCCTAAGTTTCATTTCATTTTTCTCCTTCAAATTTATATCCGATTCCCCAAACTGTTTTAATATAAAGTGGTTTGGATGGATCGGTTTCGATTTTTTCACGTAGTCTGCGAATATGGACGTTGATCGTATTCGCATCTCCGTCGTATTCATAATCCCAAAGCTTTTCCAGTAACTGCGATTTCGAAAACACCTGGGAAGGATGTTGCGCTAATAAAGCCAATAAATCGAATTCTTTCACTGTTAACTCCACTAATTTTCCAGTGACGGTTACTTCTCGTTTCCCACGATGAATGGTTAAATCGCCATAGTTTGAACTTTCGGAAGCATTTCTCTGATTTTCATATGAATAAGTACGACGAAGAATATTTTTAATTCTCAGCAGCAATTCCCGTGGACTAAAAGGTTTCGTTAGATAATCATCAGCCCCGATGGTTAACCCATAAATCCGGTCCTGCTCTTGTCCTAGTGCAGTTAACATAATAATCGGTGTCTCACTTTCTTCGCGAATCCTTTCCGCAACTTCCCAGCCATTAATCTCTGGCATCATTACATCGAGAACTACTAAATCTGGCTGTATAAATTGGTATTTTTCAAGAGCCATCCGACCGTTATTGGCCGTTGTAACTTCGTATCCCTCTCGTTCTAAATAGCGAGAACAAACATCAATAATATTTTCTTCATCATCAACGATTAGTATTTTATAACTCATACACTACGCTCCTTTTTCTACCACAGCATACCCAAAATCAACATTGAATTGCTTACACCAAATCACAATTTTCATTCCTTCTTTTATTTCCGTTCCTGCAGGAAGTTCATAATTTTGATTTCCGATATTGCCTTTTAATTTGCCCAGTGACACCCCTTGCTTTGTTTCTTGCCCTTTATCTACTAAATAAACATAAAGGTCTGGGCCATTTGTTACCTCAATATTTTCTAATCGGATATGATCCGCTGAAACCAGAACCTCTCCACTCGCTTTATGGGAAGAATCTCCATCCATAAACATTCCCATCAATGACTCTGTTTCGTCCTTTGTATCTTCTGTCATCATTTCTTTCGAGGATGAAGCGGCTTCGTCCTCTTTCGCCCTATCCGAAGATTCCATTTCCTTCATGTCCGAGTCATCGGTCTCCATCATAATCGGTTCCTCGTTGACGACTTCGTTGATAAACAAAGGAGAAATAAGATACCAACCAATTCCTAATAAAACCATTGCTGCGATTGTAATTAACCCTTTTTTCATAGCGGATTCTCCTTGCTTTCATATGATATCTTAAGTTTAGTTGCTAGAGTTTATCGAAAGCTAACGAAATTCTTAAGAAAGTCTTACGATTGGAGAAGCGGGGAATTCTCTAAAGAACTTTGAGACTATTTTTCAGGTTTTGTACAAATTCCTGGTTGTGCACCACTTTTCTCGTTTTGTGCACGACTTCCGCTCCTTTGTGCACGACTTTTTCGTTTTATGCACGACTTCCCCAGTTATGCACATCTCTGCAAATTCAAATTTCCTCATACACTTTACAACAGCTTATTCTTCGCACTCTTGTAATTTCAACTCATATTTTATTCCTCTTCCCTTACCATATGATTTTAGGTTCATGTCTTTAAGTAAATTAGTTGCTACTGTTCTTGAGGAGATTCGGCAAAAGTCTCTGAATTGGTGATTGGTAATCGTGGATCCAAGAAGGAGGAAATAATCATTAATTGCAAGTAGATGAGCCTTCTTAGAGGTAAAGGAACAATAGTGGCAGCTCCACATTCCATAGCTCCGTTCCATTGGAAGTTTATTACACTTAGGTCAGTGAACGCCTTTCAAGATTTCATATTTTTTAACCTTCACTTTTTGTAAGGGGGTGCATGGACTGTAAATTTTAAGATAGTGGAGGGTCTAGCAAATGCGACCAGTGATTCTACGGGGAGAAGGGGTAGGTGGTGACTTTTGATCCACTCGATTAATTGTATTTTTTGTCTTCTTACCTGAAGGGTTGGATTCGGTAATCCTTCTTCTACTCCATTCTGTGAACGAATCATTTGACCAAATTCACCGTGAAAGGTAATCGTAACGTTAATATTTTTCGCTTCAACAATGGTCAAATATCGACTCGTGAGGAGGACGGTATCGAGTTGAAAGTAGGAGGCTTGGTGTTTTAAGCGGACATCATGCAATATCAACGCTTCTTCAGGTAGAAAGCGCAAGGGAAAAGCCAATGATTCTTCCCCCTGATACCCTTTTTTCATTCGACCCAAATTTTCTTCTATACTTGCTCGACTGGGATGATTATTTGAGACTCCCACGGCTAAAGCCGCAAGTCCTACACTTTACGGTGTGACGGATGGGATTCTTGAATGACTAAACGTTCGCAATCCATTTCTGTTTTGAACAGTCTTCAAGATTAGGGCATCTCATTGCCCCTCCTAA
>NZ_JAYKTS010000050.1 GCF_037024155.1 Bacillus sp. 2205SS5-2 | reverse complement strand
ACCCGTCCGCCGCTAACAATGAGGAGCAAGCTCCTCATTGTTCGCTCGACTTGCATGTATTAGGCACGCCGCCAGCGTTCGTCCTGAGCCAGGATCAAACTCTCCATAAAAGTTAAGTTTGACTTGCTCATAAAACATTTTTTGCAAGAATCTATGTTCTTACTTTTAAAATTAACGTTGACGTTTCGTCTTTTCAGTTTTCAAAGTTCAATCGTTGTCGCGATGAGGCGACTTTTATATCATACAACTTCCACACCGTTTTGTCAACAATTTTTTTCTTGTTTTTTTCGGCAAGCATTTCGTTGTTTTTTTCGCCGTTTGACGACCTAATAAATAATATCATCTATTAGTTTCAACGTCAATAGGATTATAGAATTTTATTTTAAAATCATCCAAAAGAAAAACGCCGGCATTCCCCGGCGTCCTAAATAAGGTTGATTTCTCAAGTACTCTTGTTTTCGTATTGATTTTTAACCTTCAATTGAAGGAATCATAAAATCTTTTCCTCTAATCCTCCTCAGCAAATATTGAAAAGTCATGATCAATTCCTACCGTAAGAATCAAATTACATTATGTCCTTAAATAATCATTGTTTGGATGATGGTAAGACCTATAACACCTGGAATTCCAAGAACCCCTGATATAGATGATGTAACAAAATTGATTGGTACGTGAACGCCAAATTGACTGCCAAACGCATTAAGAAAGAATAAAAATAACGCACCAATCATTACTTTCATGACTGCTTGACCTACAAAGCGAACTGGTTTAAATGGCGTACCTGCAGATAAGAGCAATAAAACTCCCCCACTCAAAAGGGATATGACTATAATCGGATTCATACAAAACCCCTCATCTCTTTTCTTAACTACTTACAAATAGAATATGAGGGTTGTCTATCTTTTTATGACGATTTTTCGTTTTTTAGCTTCTTTAAATAAGAAAAAATATTTTGATTCTGCTATTTTCGTTTGACAAGTTAGATCAAAATGTTGATCAATACTCATCTCTTCAATTGATCGTTTATCGACCCAATCCCGCTTTGTTGATTCCATCAAGTTAATTAGTTGTCCATCGTATTCGTTACGTATTTTATTTCTTTTACGGAAGAACATCCTCTTCACTCCTGCTAAATATCTCTTCTTCCTTCTAAAGCTCTAGATAAAGTTACTTCATCTGCGTATTCTAAATCCCCACCTACCGGTAGACCATGCGCAATTCTTGTCACCCTTATACCTGAAGGTTTTAAGAGTCTGGAAATATACATTGCCGTTGCTTCCCCTTCTATATTTGGGTTTGTAGCTAGGATCACTTCTTGAATTTCATCACTTTGAAGTCGCTTTAATAGATTTGGAACATTGATATCTTCTGGACCAATCCCTTCCATGGGAGAAATCGCCCCGTGTAGAACATGATAAAGTCCGTTAAAGTCTTTCATTTTTTCCATTGCAATGACATCTTTAGGGTCTTGCACTACGCAAACGAGACTTTTGTCTCTTTTAGTATCTTCACAAATGTAACATGGATCTTGATCCGTAATATGACCGCATACGGAGCAATAGCCTAAATTCCTTTTGGCATTAACGAGAGCTTTCGCGAAATCGAGCACCGTATCTTCTTTCATACTCAAGACAAAAAAAGCCAGCCGGGCCGCTGTTTTCGGCCCGATACCTGGCAGCTTCATAAAGCTATCAATTAATTTTGATATCGGCTCAGGGTAATGCATCGTGTGTCCCCCTAATTACATTCCAGGAATATTTAATCCTTTAGTAAATTGTCCCATTGTGGAGTTTGTTAACTCTTCTGTTTTCTTTAGCGCATCATTTGTAGCCGCTAGAACCAAATCTTGAAGCATCTCAATATCCTCAGGATCCACAACTTCTTCTTTAATATTTACTTCCATCACTTCTTTATGACCAGAAACAATGACAGAAACCATACCGCCGCCAGCAGTCCCCTCAATTCGTTTGTCACCTAGTTCTTCTTGAGCTTCTGCCATTTTCTTTTGCATTTTTTGCATTTGTTTCATCATATTTTGCATATTTCCCATTCCACCACGCATGTGTGAAAACCTCCTACATTTTTTAGTCTTTTATTTCTAACAAATCAGATCCTACAAGTTTCATCGCTTCATCTATGAGAGGGTCTGTTTGTTGTGAATCTTCATTTTCATCCTCTTGGTGGTGCTGTAAAAATTCTTGTCTAATACTCGACCATTGATCGTCTGGAACTCCTACCATTATATACTGAATGTTTATTAGGTTATTCAATATAGAGGAGATTGCTTCTATAAAACCTTGATTTTCCATAGCCATTTGACAATGAATTTCATATTTAAATTTTAACACAAATGATGTAGAAGAAGCCGCTACAGGCTCTGCATCATTTAAAAGAGCCGCTTGTGACCTCATACTACGTTGGTTTAATTGTTCTAATAAATCTCCCCAACGACTTTTTAATAAATTTAAATCTTGCCTTGTTGCATGTTTTAATACTTCTTTAATCTTCCCTGTTTGAGCTTTAAATCCCTTTTGAGAACGGTTCGTTTTTTTCGTTTGCTGCACTTGCTGTTCTGGCACGCGAGCAACTCCTTGAGTTTTAAGAGTTTCAACTTCTCGTTCAAGCGAGTTTATTTTGTTAATTAATTCTTGAACCTCAGGAATTGTTCCGCTATTTGTGACAGGGGCTTTCTCCATTTGACACAACTTTACAATAGAGATCTCTAAATAGATTTTCGCATGGTTTGAGAACTTCATTTCATGCTGAGCTCCATTTAAGATATCGATAAAAGAATAAATTTCAGGTGGTGTGATTTGTTGCGCTAAATTTATAAAGTCATCATCTAAAAGTACTCTTTCTAAAGATTCTTCTAAATTTGGAGCTGTCTTATAAAGAAGCATATCCCTGAAATAGAGAATAAGATCTTCAACAAATCTAGCAGGATCTTTCCCTTGATTTATTAATTCTTCTAACGCATAGAGTGCACCTGCAACGTCTTTTTCATAAATAGAACGACCTAATTGATTAAGAAAAGTTTGAGCAACGGCCCCTGTTACCGTAAGCGCATCTTCAACCGCAACATGATTTTCACTAAATGAAATCGCCTGATCTAGTAGGCTTAACGCATCGCGCATCCCACCTTCAGCTGCTCTTGCGATAACATGTAAAGCTTTTTCGTCATATTGCACATGAGATTCATCTGCAATATGTTGCATGCGGCCAACAATATCAAAAGAAGTGATTCGTTTAAAATCAAAACGCTGACACCGCGAGATAATGGTTAACGGTATTTTATGTGGTTCTGTTGTTGCTAAAATAAATATAACATGCTTTGGTGGTTCTTCTAATGTTTTTAACAGAGCATTAAAAGCACCCATCGACAACATATGAACCTCATCAATAATATATACCTTATATGTAACGGAACTTGGTGCGTACTTAACCTTATCACGAATATCACGAATCTCTTCGACACCATTATTAGAAGCGGCATCAATCTCAATCACATCTGAAATCGATCCATCAGTTATACCAATGCACGACGAACACTCATTACACGGTTCAGCAATAGGGGCTTTCTCACAGTTTACCGCCTTAGCTAGTATCTTTGCTGCACTTGTTTTCCCTGTTCCCCTTGGACCAGAGAATAAATATGCATGTGAGATTTTTTGTTGAAGGAGGGCGTTTTGTAAAGTTTTTGTTACATGTTGCTGTCCTACTACATCCACAAACTTTTTGGGACGCCAAACACGATATAAAGCTTGGTAAGCCATGTATTCCCTCCTCCATAAATAATGATTGTATTTATTATACCGTATATGAAAATACAAGAAAAGCGGTAAACGCTCACTTCATGGCGATGTTCCCATTATTATGAGGACTCATTTCAATACAAAAAAACTCATCTGTATAAACAGATGAGTTTAATATGTGAAATAACTGCCGTGCACCTTTCGTCGACTAACATTCATAGGCGTTACTCAAGCAGTTAGCTCGGCTCAGGCAACCCTGCGGCACATGAGATGATCCACTTAATGCTGCTTCCTTCCGGACCTGACATAGTTCGTGGGTTCTCATTGCGCAGGACCCAAGCGTCAACACCACTTACTTGAGGCAGCCCTACAAAGTGTTAGCCTTGGAAAGGGATTCGGCCTCGCTAGAGCGGATTGCGAGTACAGGGCACCGCTACCTCCCCGCTTAGCACGGCAAAATTGAAACCATATTTGGTTGCGTCAATATCTGACACAAATAGAAGTATACTAGCTATTCGAAAAAAAAGCAACGATTCTCACTTGTTAAATTTTACCTATTAATCCGAAGCTTGTTTTTGTTTCTTTCCGGCTTTCTTTTTCTTTCGAAGTTCCCGAAAAAAATGACTGAGCAACATCCCACACTCTTCTTCTAGTATACCACTTTTGACTTCGCACTGATGATTAAATCGTCCATCCGTCAAAAGATTCATTAATGAGCCTGCACAACCTGCTTTTGGATCTTTAGCCCCATAAACCACACGTTCCACTCGCGATAAAAGAATCGCTCCACTACACATAGGACAAGGTTCTAGCGTGACATAGAGTTCTGCACGTTCTAACCGCCAGGTACCCATAACTTCACACGCTTTTTCAATCGCGATTAGCTCAGCATGTTTGACGGCGTTTTGAGTCTTCTCTCTCAAATTATAAGCAGAGGAAATAATTTTCCCGTCAATTACAACAACAGCACCAATTGGTACCTCATCTATTTTTTCTGCCTTTTTTGCTTCTAGAATCGCTATTCTCATATATTCTTCATCTTTAGAATTCATTTTACTCTCCTTATAAAATCAAGCGAGTTACTCCAAACTATACTATGGAATGCGCAAGTCATCCGATTACCAGCGACCAGAATAAGACGAAGGCTAACATATGGCGCTCTTCATCACATAATTAGCTTGACTTAGACCCGAAACCGATGAAGGATGAAGCTCGATATTAAAGTATTTTTAAATTTTACACTTATTTTCCAAAGGCTCTTTTCGTATACATTGTGGCTATTTTATCTGATTTTTGACTAAATCCTCCGTTTGCCTGTCGCCTCAGGGTGAGCCACTTCCGCTTTTCGTAAATGATGCCCGAAACAAAGCTATATCATAGAGGATACACTGATCCGAAAAGCCACAAACTTTGCGAAAACAGTCTTTCCAGAAAAGGAGTTTACCTATGACTAAACCATCTTCTCATGCTCTTCTCATTATTGACGTGATTAATTCTTTTGATTTTGATCACGGGGAAGCACTTTTAGAGAATGCCAAAAAAATCATCAAACCCATCATCAATCTTAAGTCATTATGTTATGAGCATGATTTTCCTATTATTTATATTAATGACCATTATAACCTATGGCAAGCAGACATAGAAAAAATCTATCGCGCCTGCGAAAATGATACTAGTTCTTCTTTTCTACAAGAGCTACGACCAGATGATAAAGATTATTTTTTAATTAAACCAAAGCATTCTGCTTTTTACGGAACAGCCCTGAATACGTTATTGCACCAACTTCAAGTCAGTTCGCTCATCCTTACAGGACTGGCAGGAAATATTTGCGTTCTCTTTACGGCAAATGACGCGTATATGCGCGAATTCACCTTGACCATTCCTGAAGATTGTATTGCATCCGTTAGTAAGCAGGATAATCATTATGCTCTTAAAATGATGAAAAATGTACTAAAGGCGAATACTTCTCACTCCACTTCTTTCAATCTAAATAATAAGGGAGAGAAATGACATAGAAAAACAAGCCCTCTCATACACTGTTTATAGTGAAATGAAAAGGAGGGACCTTGGTGCAGATTCACGTTGTCCAACAGAATCAATCACTTTTTGGCATCGCTCAAGCTTACGGTACTAATGTCGATGAACTTATTAATGCAAATGAAATTCCAAACCCCAATCAGCTCGTTGTCGGTCAAACATTAGTCATCCCGATAGTCGGTAGTTTTTACTTTATCAAAGCCGGAGATAGCCTTTGGTCTATTAGTCAATCTTACGGAATTCCCTATCAAGAGTTAGCGAGCATAAATAATATTTCACCAAATCAACCACTTCAAATTGGATTTCGTCTTTATATTCCGCCAGAGCCCAAAAATGAAGCCGAATTTAACGCCTATGTGGAACCGTTTGGTGAAACTGTTCCTGATAATTTGGAAAAAAGTGCACGAGATGCTGCTCCTTATTTAACCTACTTATCTCCATTTAGTTTTCAAGCACAAAGGGATGGAACATTGGATGAACCCCCTCTGGGACAATTCCCAGACATTGCGAAAGCTAACGGAAATATACTAGTCATGGTGATCACAAATCAAGAAGAAGGACAATTTAATGACGAATTGGGTAGAATCATACTGAATGACATGGCTATACAAGATAAATTCCTCAATACAATTGTAGCTACAGCAAAAAAATATGGATTCCGCGATATTCATTTTGATTTTGAATATTTGCGTCCAGCTGACCGTGAAGCATACAATCGCTTTCTTCGTAAAGCAAAAAAGCGCTTTTCACAAGAGGGTTGGCTATTATCAACGGCACTTGCGCCGAAGACAAGCGCAGACCAAAAAGGAAAATGGTATGAAGGGCATGACTATAAAGCACATGGAGAAATTGTCGATTTTGTCGTTATCATGACCTATGAATGGGGATATAGTGGCGGTCCTCCTATGGCTGTTTCTCCAATTGAACCCGTTCGAGAGGTTCTAGAATATGCAATTACTGAAATGCCATCTTCTAAGATTTTAATGGGGCAAAATTTATATGGGTACGATTGGACATTACCCTTTGTTCAAGGTAGAGACACCGCCAAAGCACTCAGCCCTCAACAAGCCATTCAAAAAGCCGCTCAATACAATGTTCAGATTCAATACGACGGAAAAGCGCAAGCACCATTTTTTGATTATGTAGATGAAAAGGGGAAAGAACATAAAGTCTGGTTTGAAGACGCTCGTTCGATTCAAGCGAAATTCGATTTAATCAAAGAGCTAAATTTAAAAGGAATGAGCTACTGGAAGCTCGGGTTATCCTTTCCACAAAACTGGTTGCTCATCACTGAAAATTTTGATGTCACAAAAAAATAAGCAAAAAAATACTCAAGTCGCCTGGAGCGAGACAAAAAACATGATTAAATTATTACTTCGAACAAAGGCTGTTTTCGCAGCAAGAGAATTTAGTTTAACAATTGGGTTTAGGACACCTTTTCGTGATTCTTTAACGAATTCAACTCTAATACAAGGGATTCTGCCGATTACTCACTAAGCTAACAACAATGTATACGTAAGGATCTTTTCGTATACATTGTGGCTATTTCTTTATATTTTTGATTAAATTTTCCATTTCACTGTTGAATTCGATCAAAAACAGACGAAATGATACCCGAAGCAAAGCTATATCATAAATGATCAGCTGATTCGAAAAGCCACAAACTTTGCGAAAACAGCCATACGAAAAGAGCTGAATATTTTTTCAGCTCTTTTCTAATTTGCCTGAAAAAATAATCACGACCCACCCTCCTCTATTTATGTTAAAATAAAATTTGTCGTCATTTGAACGTCTATGTCGAATAATAACCTTATGAAGGTGACGAGGAGGACATCATATGGGGAGAAATCCTTTTATTACTGTTGAAGGTCCTATCGGTGTAGGGAAGACCTCTCTTGCCAAAGCCATTTCAGACCACTATCAATACTATCTCTTGAAAGAGATTGTAGATGAAAATCCTTTCCTTGGAAAGTTCTACGACAATATCGATGAGTGGAGCTTTCAAACCGAAATGTTTTTCTTGTGCAATCGCTTTAAGCAATTAGAAGACATCGACAATCATTATCTCTCTAAAAATAAGCCAGTTGTAGCTGATTATCATATTATGAAAAATATTATCTTCGCTCAGAGAACTCTCAAAAATAAACAATACGACAAATATCTCCGAATTTACGATATTTTAACAGGGGATATGCCTCATCCAAATGTCGTGATTTATTTACACGCTAGCTTGGACACTCTATTAAAAAGGATTGAAAAGCGCGGACGAGAGTTTGAGAAAAAAATCAGCCCAGCCTACCTAAATCAACTCTCAGCGGATTACGAAGTGTATATGGAGAATTTCAAGAATAACCATAGTGATATTCCGGTATTAACCTTTAATGGTGATGAGATGGATTTTGTAAAGAGTGATGAAGATTTGAATTATATGCTTCATTCCCTTGATAAAACATTAAATAAAGGAGTTTAGACGAATGAATCTTCGTGAAAAATACCGAATTCCCAGCAATGCGGTTATTACAATCGCTGGAACTGTCGGAGTAGGTAAATCTACCATGACAAACGGGCTGGCCGATGCACTTGGCTTTCGGACATCGTTTGAAAAAGTAGACACCAATCCCTATTTAGATAAATTTTATCATGATTTTAAAAGCTGGAGCTTCCACCTCCAAGTATACTTCCTAGCAGAACGCTTTAAAGAGCAAAAAAGAATTTTTGAATATGGTGGTGGATTCATCCAAGACCGTTCAATATATGAAGATACTGGTATCTTCGCACGAATGCATTTTGAAAAAGGAACAATGTCAAAAATTGACTATGACACCTACACTAGTCTTTTTGATGCAATGGTTATGACTCCTTACTTCCCCCATCCAGACCTTCTTATCTATTTAGAAGGATCAATTGATGACATCATTGATCGTATTAAGGTACGAGGGCGTCCGATGGAGCAGCAGACCCCTATCGCCTATTGGGAGGAAATGCATCAGCGCTATGAAAACTGGATTAACTCCTTTAATTCTTGCCCTGTTCTCCGCTTGAATATTAAAGAATATGATTTAGTAAAAGATGAAAACTCAATTGAACCCATTATTGATCGAATTGGGTATATGATTGAGCAATCACGTTTACTAAAAAAATAAGTCGCCGTTTCTCGGCGACTTTTTTATGGAATTCGGATGCTCTAGATTGTAAAAATGAAATGTTTTATCCAACAAGACTTGCGATTTTTTTATCTCACTAACATTTGTTTTAAAAACGGAAAATAAAATTAAGTGGTTTCTTTTCCCACAACAAAAAGTTCGTTACTGCTAAGCAGTAACGAACTATATCTCCAAACATTATGCGCAATGATTGATGTTAGTAATTATGGAGGAGGAAGAGGGATTCGAACCCCCGCGCGGTATGACCCGCCTGTCGGTTTTCAAGACCGATCCCTTCAGCCAGACTTGGGTATTCCTCCGTATCGACAAGATTAATAATAACAGGTATTAAATAATAAGTCAAATGTTTTTCAAAAAAAAAGGAGAGACTTTTTTTCTCCTTTTTTAAGTTGGCTACTTTCGCAAGCTTTGCGGCTTTTCGAATCAGTTTATCATCTATGATATAGCTTTGTTTCGGGCATCATTTACGAAACTCACCCTGAGGCGACAGGCAAATGAAGAGCTCTCCAGTGATGCCTGCATCACTGGAGAGTTATTCATTTGACTCGAGGTCAGAAGTTCAATCCCTGTCCTGATAAGAAAATGATGCCAGTTCAGTCCTCGCCTACTATAGGACGTCGATATGCTTACGCCTTTTGCTTTTCTTACTTACTTTTACTCTAGTTGAATAACTTCTTTTCTTCCCATATACGGACGAAGAACTTCTGGAATGATAATAGAACCATCCTCTTGTTGGTAATTCTCTAAGATTGCTGCAACCGTTCTTCCAATCGCTAAGCCTGATCCATTCAAGGTATGCACATGTTCTGGCTTTGCATTAGGCTCACGACGGAATCGAATATTGGCACGGCGCGCTTGAAAAGCTTCAAAGTTAGAACAAGAAGAAATTTCACGATACGTATTGTAGCTCGGAATCCATACTTCTATGTCATATTTCTTAGCGGCTGTGAAACCTAAATCACCAGTACACATACTTAGTACTCGATATGGTAAGCCAAGGAGTTGAAGTACTTTCTCTGCATGTCCAGTCAATTTTTCAAGTTCTTCATAAGAGTTCTCAGGCTTAACAAAACGAACTAGTTCTACTTTATTGAATTGATGTTGACGAATTAATCCTCTAGTATCTCGACCGGCTGATCCCGCTTCAGATCGAAAATTAGCACTATAGGCAGCATAACCAATAGGTAGTTCATCTCCAACTAAAATTTCATCCCGATGATAGTTTGTTACGGGAACCTCTGAAGTAGGAATTAAAAAATAATCTTCCTTTTCAATCAAAAAAGCATCCTCTTCGAACTTCGGCAATTGACCTGTCCCTGTCATGCTCGCACGGTTCACCAGATAAGGTGGCAGAATTTCTTTATACTCATGCTCATCTGAATGAAGGTCCATCATGAAGTTGATCAGTGCACGCTCTAGTCTAGCACCTAATCCTTTATAAAAAACAAAACGGCTTCCTGTGACTTTTCCGGCACGTTCAAAATCAAGGATATCTAGACTCGTTGCTAGATCCCAGTGTGGCTTTGCTTCGAAATCAAATGAAGGCAACTCGCCCCATTGCCGCACATCGATATTATCATCTTCTGTCTCTCCAACCGGAACACTCTCATGAGGAATATTTGGAATGGATAATAATAAATTTTCTAATCGTTCTTCGACTACTCTCAACTCGTCATCAAACTCTTTTACCTTTTCTCCTACGTCACGCATTCGCAAAATAAGTCCATCTGCATTTTGTTTTTCTCGTTTCATGACGGCGATTTTCTGTGATACTTCATTGCGCTCACTTTTTAATTGCTCTGTTTGAACAATCAGTTCTCGACGCTTATTATCTAACGCCTCGAAGATTTCAAAATCACTCAAATCCTCACCACGGTGAGCCAGTCTTTCTTTCACTTCTTGAAAGTTTGTTCGTAAAAATTTAATATCTAACATTCTGCTTCCTCCTTTTTTGACAAATAAAAAACTCCCATCCCTTAGAAAAGGGACGAGAGTTACCCGCGTTGCCACCCTAGTTGAAAGCATATGCTCTCCACCTTGTAAAGAATAACGGTCTCTAGCCGGAAGAGCTTACTTACATTCGGCTCCTCACTCAAGGATGGATTCACACATGCTTCTTATCGGTTTTCACCAACCACCGACTCTCTAAAAAAAAGTCATAGTGTTACTAGTTCCTGTCAACGTTTTATTTGCTTTGAATTTAATTATTCATAATGTACTACAATTATTTACCTACTGCAACTATTTTTATGCAGAAACACCTTTAAATTCCTGTACCATCGTAACAAAATAAGCTGTTAATCTGTGGTCGTCTGTCAATTCTGGATGGAAAGAGCAACCTAAAAACTGACCATCTCGAGCAGCAACAATACGACCGTTATGCTCAGCTAATATTTCAACACCCTCTTCAACAGAAACGATGTGCGGGGCACGAATAAAGACGGCATTAAAATCTTCTGCCACACCTTTGATGTGTAAAGATGCTTCGAAACTCTCTTTTTGCCGACCAAATGAATTTCGTTCGACGGTTGCATTAATTAATCCTAAATGAGGTTCACTATAGCCTACAATTTCTTTTGCTAACAGAATTAAGCCTGCGCATGTACCAAATATCGGCTTTCCTTCTTTAGCAAACTGTTGCAAAGGTTGCATGAACTGATAGCGATCAATTAAACGTCTCATTGTCGTACTTTCTCCACCTGGCATAATAAGACCATCAACGTTCTCTAGTTGTCCAGCTCTTTTGATGATGACTGCTTCCGCTCCACATGCTTCAATAGAGCGGATATGCTCTCGTACAGCACCTTGCAGTCCAAGTACTCCAATTTTGATCATAGAGGACTTCTCCTTACCAACCGCGCTCTTGCATACGGTTTTCTGGAGTTATTGAGCTAATTTCAATCCCTTTCATCGCCGTTCCAAGTTCTTTGGAAATCTCTGCAATTAGCTTATAATCTTGATAATGCGTTGTTGCTTCAACAATTGCTTTGGCCATTTTAGCTGGATTCTCTGATTTAAAAATCCCTGATCCGACGAATACACCATCAGCTCCTAATTGCATCATAAGGGCAGCATCAGCAGGAGTTGCCACGCCACCAGCCGCAAAGTTTACCACTGGTAAGCGACCGTGTTCTTTAATTTCTAGTAGTAATTCATAAGGTGCTCCAAGTAGTTTAGCCTCTGTCATGATTTCATCTTCATTCATGTTTACAAGCTTACGTACTTGAGCATTTACTTTACGAATATGGCGGACAGCTTCCACAATATTTCCTGTACCTGGCTCTCCTTTTGTACGTAACATCGAAGCACCTTCGCCAATACGACGCGCAGCTTCGCCTAAATCACGACATCCACAGACAAATGGTACTGTATAATCTTTTTTATTCAAGTGATACTCTTCATCTGCTGGTGTTAGTACTTCACTTTCATCTATATAATCTACACCCATTGATTCTAGTATACGTGCTTCAACAATATGGCCAATCCGAGCCTTTGCCATAACAGGAATACTAACAGCATTCATTACCTCTTCAACGATGCGAGGATCTGCCATTCTTGCTACACCACCAGCTTTGCGAATATCAGCTGGTACGCGCTCTAGTGCCATTACCGCAACAGCACCTGCTTCTTCTGCTATTTTGGCTTGCTCTGCATTGATAACGTCCATAATAACGCCGCCTTTTTGCATTTCGGCCATCCCTCTTTTAACACGATCTGTACCCGTTTTCATAATGATAAGTCCCCCTTTATGTAATTGCTGTTCTTTACACTACCGATTACGATAACCTAACCCTTAAAAATCTAAACGAAAATAATGAAACCTAAAAAGATTCCTCCATGCTAAATAAACAATAAAAAACACCTCATGTCAAGGACATGAGGTGAACAGTATTAAAATAAGCCTTTAATACCTGAAACAACACTATTCCAAATGTCTGCAAAAAATCCGCCTATTGCACGCAATGAAAGAACAAACCAATTTGCCTTCTCGACAGAATCTTCTGTTACCATATCTACGGAAATTTTCTTTTTTGCTTTAGAATTTACATATCCATAGTCATCTCCGTCATACTTTACCGTCAACGTTCCGACTACTTGACCTTTCTTAATTGGAGCTTCTAACTCCCCATCTTCCGTTAGAGAGTCCCCAGAAGGAGTAAAGACTGGTTTGTAATTGTCTTGCTCACCGTTACGAATCATGACTGATATAGGAGCATCAGAAGATATAGCTACTTCGTCTTCTTTCCCTTTAATTACAGGTACATTTTCTTGCTTTTCAACTTTATAGTTCGCTGGTACTATTTCTTCTAGCGAGTAGTTGCTAAAAGCGAAATCCATCATTTTTCTAGTTTCATCAAATCTTGATTTATAGGACCCGGCCCCCGTTTCTGTTTTTGCATCCATCACAACCGTGATAAAACGCATTCCATTACGTTCGGCAGTACCTGTGAAACAATAACCCGCAAAGTCTGTTGTGCCTGTTTTGAGTCCATCCATACCTTCATATTTGAAAACAAGTTGAGGAAGCATCCAATTCCAATTTTCCATATTGGTCTCTTCATCTTCAATGCCTTCACGGAATACTTTCTTCTCAATACTTGAAGTTTCTAATACCTCTGGATATTTCTTTATTAGCTCATAAGCCAGTGTTGCAGTCGATTTTGCAGACATAATATTTTCTTCAGTAGCACCTGTCGTTTCAGGGTGCATTCCATATAAATCTGCATTATTTAATCCCGTCGAATTCACAAACTGATAATTTTCAAGTCCTAACTCTTTCGCTTTGTCATTCATCATCTTGACAAAGTTTGCTTCCGTTCCTGCAATGGTTTCAGCAATCGCAATGGTCGCACCATTGGCTGAATAAATCGCCATCGCTTCATATAGTTCTTGAATCGAATATTGACCATCTGCTTTTAGCGGAACATTACTTAAAGAAGTATCTTGAGAAATTTTATAGACATAATCACTAACAAAGTATTTCTGATCCCAGCTTACACGGCCTTGGTCGACAGCTTCTAACAGTAGGAATTCTGTCATCATTTTCGTCATACTCGCAATGCCTAACGCTGTTTCCGAGTTCTTTTCATATAAAACCTTACCCGTCTCTGCATCAATTAAAATGGCTGCTTGGGCGTTGATGTTCAACGCATCTTCTGCACTAGCAGATTGTGGGGTTTGAACCAGTCCAAAAGCTATTAAAAATGCTAAAGTACAAGCCACTGTTTTTTGAAACCATTGTTTTTTCACGTTGTTAGCCCTCCATATTTTTCATCTACACTGTCGCTATTTTATCACAACTCCTTGCTTTTTAGTAGACAGTGAAAAGACCTATATCACCATAATTAATTCATCTTCATACTAAGACAAAACTACCTTTCTTATCATGAAAACTCTTGTCATATATATCGTTGCAATTCTATTCAATATTTAATGTACTCCTCCATTTTCGGATGTGTTTCATTCAAAAACAGAGGAAAAGGTACCCTAAAACCCATCTATTTAACTGAATATCTATTGCTGCGAAAACAATCTATACAAAAGGCTGTTTTCGCAAAGATTGTGGCTTTTCGTATCAGTTAATCATCTGTGATATAGCTTTGTTTCGGGCATCATTTACGAAATGCGAAAGTGGCTGCCCAGGGACGGCAGGCATCTGGCAGAACACGCAGTGAAGCCTGCTTCACGTAGTGGGCTGACAAATGCCCGAGTCCCTAGCCACTGCAGCTGGATCAGAGAAAAGCGGAAGTGGCTGCCCTGCGGCGGCAGGCAAATGAAGAACTCGGAGGTGATGCCTGCATCGCTGGAGGATTTAGTCAAAAATCAGGTGAAATAACCACAATGTATACGAAAAGAGCCTTACAAAAAAAACAGGACCTTCACATAGAAAGTCCTATTCATACTATCATAAAGAGTAATTTGGGGCTTCTTTTGTTATTTGCACATCATGTGGATGGCTTTCTCGCAAACCAGCTCCCGTCATCCTCACGAACTGAGCTCTCTCACGAAGAAATTCTAAATTTGGTGCTCCACAATAGCCCATACCGGAACGAATACCACCAACAAGTTGATAAATTGTATCAGCAATAGGTCCTTTATAGGCAATTCGTCCCTCAATGCCTTCAGGTACAAATTTCTTTGCATCTTCTTGGAAATATCGATCCTTTGATCCTTTTTCCATCGCGGCAATAGAACCCATACCACGATATACCTTAAAGCGTCTGCCTTGGAAAATCTCTGTATCACCAGGACTTTCAGATGTACCAGCAAGTAAACTTCCTAGCATAACTGCATGCCCACCAGATGCTAGTGCTTTCACAATATCACCAGAGTATTTAATTCCACCATCTGCAATGATTGTTTTTCCGTACTTTCTAGCTTCTGACGCACAATCATAAATGGCTGTTATCTGTGGAACTCCTACACCTGCTACCACTCTTGTTGTACAGATTGATCCAGGTCCAATTCCTACTTTAACAACATCGGCCCCTGCTTCGTATAAATCTCTTGTCGCTTCTGCTGTTGCAACATTTCCTGCAATGATATTTAACTCAGGATAGAGCGTTCGAATCTCTCTTACAGTTTCAATGACGCCTCTTGAGTGTCCATGCGCAGTATCAATCACAATCGCATCAACGTTTGATTGGACGAGCATTTCAATGCGCTTCATCGTATCTTTAGATACTCCTACCGCTGCTCCTACTAATAACCGACCTTGACTATCCTTGGCTGAATGCGGGAATTCAATTACTTTTTCAATATCTTTAATTGTAATTAACCCTTTTAGCATCCCATTCGTATCAATTAGAGGAAGTTTTTC
This sequence comes from Bacillus sp. 2205SS5-2, assembly GCF_037024155.1. Taxonomy (NCBI): domain Bacteria; kingdom Bacillati; phylum Bacillota; class Bacilli; order Caryophanales; family Bacillaceae; genus Bacillus; species Bacillus spongicola. The sequence continues at coordinate 3,303 of NZ_JAYKTS010000050.1, read as the reverse complement.
AATCTTATGTTGTTGGAGAATTTTTTCTGCCTCATCAATTGTGGTTCCTACAGAAGCAGTAACTAAACGATCTTTCGTCATAACGTCGGAAATAGGGATAGAGTAGTCCTGAATAAAACGTAAGTCACGATTGGTGATGATGCCTACTAACTTCTGATCTACAATATCATTGACAATCGGCACTCCTGAAATACGATATTTGCTCATGAGGTGTTCTGCATCAAATACTTGATGACTTGGGGTTAAGAAGAAAGGGTCAGTTATGACACCACTTTCTGAGCGTTTCACTTTATCTACTTGTTCTGCTTGCTGCTCAATACTCATATTTTTATGGATAATACCTAAACCACCCTGTCTTGCCATACTAATAGCCATCTCAGCTTCAGTTACAGTATCCATCCCAGCACTAATAACAGGTAAATTCAAGTGCAAACTAGCAGACAATTCAACACTTAAATTCACATCTTTTGGAAGTACCTCTGACTTTGCTGGTAGCAATAATACATCATCAAACGTTAAACCTTCTTTTTGAAATTTCGTTTCCCACATTCTCCATTTCCTCCTCAGGCAAAAAAATATTATTAGTAGGTTAACAATTGGATAAAATACTGTCAAGAATAATATAAATTGTTAGATTTTTCAATTTATTCGGAGGTGTTACTTTGTTATATCACTCACAAGCCTGGCGCTTTCTTCATAAATTCCAATCGGCCTCAAGTACACAAAAATTTCTACAAAGAGTTTATCAAAAAAAAGGCATCCACTCATTCGAAATCAAAAGCTATGATAATGCTTATCCCTTTATGTATTATCTAGAACACGGCGAGATGTATTACCAGCAAGCTGCCAATAGTCCTCTTGCCATTCAACCCGTGTTATTATTTTATGGATATACCCACCTCTTGAAGGCTGGATTACTAACACAGGATTCTGAGTATCCTCAAACTGCATCGGTTCTAGCACATGGTGTCTCTACGAGAAAAAGGAAAAAACAGCAATATCAATTTTTAGAGGACGAAGTTAAAATACAAAAAAATGGGCTTTTCTCTCACATAGCTGAAAAACTCTTTCAACACACTGGGCTTGAAGGTGAAAAATACACAATGAAACAACTTCTGACACAAATACCAGAAATTCAAGATTTGTTTCATTTTCATTTTCACGAATTTCCCCTCGTTGCTCTTTTACAAGACAAAGAAAGACTAGTCATTTCGCCAAGTTTACTCGAGCAATATCATATGTCATCTACACGTTTCCAAGAGTATATCACATCAAAGACCAAAGAACCTATTACAATAGTAGAAGATAGTTTTGAATGGACCAAACTACCTACCTTATTTGAAGCACCTCCTTTTCGGTATCATTTTGAAAAGAATCAATATTTTTTACCTTCGAATAAGGAAAGAATGTGTTGCTTACCAGAAATGTTGTTACATTATTTACTTCTTTATAATTTAAGCATGATTGCTCGTTATGAAACAGAATGGTGGAGCGAGCTATTAAAAACCACACCTAATGAAGATTATTCTTTTATTAAGAGTTTTATCATGCATTCCTTTGTAAAAACTCCACAATATATAGAAAGATATTTATTTACATTGAATACTTAAAAAGACGTCTCTTATTTTTGAGACGTCTTTTCATTTTGTGTATGAACTTCATTTAATAAAATTTTTAATTGGTTCAATAATGATTCAACATCTAACTGTGAAACATGCGTTGCCATTAAGAGTTGTTCAGGGATGCACTGGGCTTTCTTTTCTAGTTGCTTTCCCTCTACTGTTAGTGTAATAACTACTTTTCGTTCATCCTCTTTATCTCGATGACGTGTTACTAAAGAGTGTGCCTCCATTCTCTTTAACATTGGAGTCAATGTACCAGAATCTAAGAAAAGTTTTTCACCTAATTTTTTCACCGTTACTTGTTCATCTTCCCACAAAACGAGCATAGCTAAATACTGTGGATACGTTAGTCCGAGTTCCTCTAAAAATGGTCGATAAAGCTTTGTCATCTCTCTAGAGGCTGCATATATCGTAAAACAAAGTTGATTTTCTAGTCTCGTTGAATTCTTTTCATTCATCGTTATTCTCCTAGCAATATTTGAATATCTTTCTCCATTTTAGAAGGGTTTGTTTGTGGTGCAAAACGTTTCATAACCGTACCGTCACGTTTTACAAGAAACTTAGTGAAATTCCATTTAATTGCACTATTCATCAAACCTTTTTTCTCAGAAGTTAAAAATGTAAACAAAGGGTCTGCATTTTCTCCCTTCACATCTATTTTCGCATACATAGGGAATGTAACCCCATAATTGACTTGGCAAAATTCCATAATTTCTTCATTTGAATCGAACTCCTGCTCCTTAAATTGATCACAAGGAAAACCAAGAATCGTCAGTCCATCATTTTGATATTTTTCATATAATTCTTGTAGTTCTGTAAATTGAGGGGTGAATCCACATTTGCTAGCAGTATTAACGATGAGGACTACTTTATTTTCATACTTCTTTAATGATTCTCTTTCTCCATTTGTTTTTTTTGCATCATATTGATAAATTGTTGCCATTCCTATACCACCCTTTTTGTTTCTATTTTAATTGCGCACAACCTTTTTAATATCATACAATAAGAATCGACTTTATTCAACTTTTTAAGTTTGCCCTAAAAGAATTCTACAATGAACAAAAACAGGTCAGTCTAGACGCTGCTTCCTGGCATGTCTCCCTTGCATTTGCTAACCTTCCTCAATTGTGCATCCATCTGCTTTGCACCTACAGTACAGATTATCGACCTCGTTGCTTCTTTTCACTCTCACTCCCGCTCATAAATAGTATCTAGTTTCATTTAGTTCAAATTCAAAATCGAATTCAAAACAAAAAAAACAGCCCTCAGGCTGTTTTTTAATAATACATGGCTACGTCCTACTCTCACAGGGGCACCCCCAACTTCCATCGGCGCTGGTTCGAGCGGCGATAAGCGGCGGATCTCTGCGTCAGCTTCGCTCGTTTCGATCCTCACGTACGTTGTACGCTCCGGGCTTCACTCCCTCACTTCCTTGATCTTCTTGCTTCTCCCCACTCTCACTCCCGTTCATGAATAGTATCTAGTTTCATTTAGTTCAAATTCAAAACAAAAAAACAGCCATCAGGCTGTTTTTTCAAATGCATGGCGACGTCCTACTCTCACAGGGGGAAACCCCCAACTACCATCGGCGCAGAAGAGCTTAACTTCCGTGTTCGGTATGGGAACGGGTGTGACCTCTTCGCTAATGCCACCATACGTATTTACTTGAGGTTTGTACCCT
>NZ_JAYKTS010000049.1 GCF_037024155.1 Bacillus sp. 2205SS5-2 | reverse complement strand
TATCCAAAAATCAAAACCAGCTTAAATCAAGTAATGGTGCCATAGCCAATCTTTAAAAATGGTCATTCCATTTTAGGGAGGGTGCTTTTTTGTGTCAAAATCAGCATCAAAACCCATTTTCGTATAAAAGAGCCTATAAAAAAGCTTGATGGAGTAAACCCACCAAGCTCTAAATGTATTAAGGAAAACGAGGGAATTGACCAAAATCGGGATTTCGCTTTTCTTTGAAAGCATCTCGACCTTCTTTCGCCTCTTCTGTTGTGTAATAAAGTAGGGTTGCATCTCCACCCATTTGTTGTAGACCCGCTAAGCCGTCTGTATCTGCATTTAATGACGCTTTTAAGAAACGAAGAGCCGTTGGGCTTTTTTCAAGAATCTCCTTGCACCATTGCACTGTTTCCTCTTCAAGTTTCTCTAGAGGTACGACTGTGTTTACAAGTCCCATATCAAGTGCTTCTTGTGCATTATATTGGCGACATAAGAACCAAATTTCACGTGCTTTCTTATGTCCAACGATACGAGCTAAGTAACCTGCGCCATAACCAGCATCAAAACTCCCCACTTTTGGACCCGTTTGACCAAAAATAGCGTTATCTGCAGCGATTGTTAAATCACATACGATATGAAGGACATGCCCTCCTCCGATTGCATAGCCAGACACCATTGCAATGACTGGTTTTGGTATTACACGAATAAGCCTTTGCAGATCTAGTACATTTAAGCGAGGAATTTGGTCCTCACCAACATAGCCACCATGTCCACGAACCTTTTGGTCTCCACCTGAACAAAATGCATCGTCACCTGCACCAGCTAAAACAATTACACCAATATGTGAATCGTCGCGTGCATACGCAAATGCATCAATGAGTTCCATAACGGTTTTAGGTCGGAAAGCATTACGTACTTCTGGTCGATTTATCGTAATCTTCGCAATTCCATGAAGTGTTTCATATAAAATATCTTCATACTTTCTTTCATTTACCCATTCATAAGCCATTTTAAATCCTCCTTATGTATTAAACAAAAACTCTTCTACTATTGTACCAAATTTTTGAGATTGTTCCACATGTATTGCATGTCCCGCATTCTCTACTTGACAAAGTGACCCATACAGGAGATGATTGTTCATTTTGCGGGCAATCGAACAAAACTTTTCATCCAGCCTACCCGCCATTAGAAAAACAGGGAAGGATAGTTTAGAAAGATCTCCCCAATACGAGGGTTGCCGTCCCGTTCCCATACCTAGCAGGCTATTCCTCAAGCCATTTAGGTTATTGCTCAATCGTTGCCTCCTGATCTTTAGTTGAGATGATTGAGGGAGACTCTTCTGTGACTGAAATAGAGGGATGTTCTCCCAATAGTCAACAAACCAAGATAAGCCTTTATGTCTGATTTTCCAGGCTAAGTTTTCATCATCTTCTCGGCGCAAGCTTCTTTCCTGTTCCGTTTGAAGCCCAGGAGAGGTGCTTTCCAAAATTAGCGACGAAATCATAGACGGAAACATAACCGCAAATCCGAGAGCTAAGCGCCCACCCAGCGAATAGCCGATTATATGCGTTTTCTCTATTCCTAACTCACATAAAATCCTTTGTATATCCTGAACACAACTTTCAAAAGAATATCGCTCCACCTCATGGGGAGAATCAGACTTCCCATGACCAAGCAAGTCGATCATAATACATTGATAGGATTTGCTCAATAAGTAGGCAGTTTCACTCCAAGTAGCATGGTTTCCTGTAAACCCGTGAAGTAATACTACTGCTTCTCCCTTACCTACCCTCTTTACATAGTACTCTACCCCATCGACAGAAATCCTCAAAGCTCTTCAACTTCCAGCCAATTTCTTATTTCCTGGGAAACAGAACGCCAGAAAGAACGGTGACTATCGACACTTTCAGACCTACTTCTACATACTTCAATAACCGAAATCCCTTCTTGGAAACGAGTTAATTCCATTGATTTTTCCCACTCATCTCTCGTTTGGACGGAGACAAATTGACCACCAAATTGCTCAACACTCTTTTTAAAGTCAATATTTGTCGGTGTTCCAAATAGTAATTCATAATGGGTTGGGTCCTTTGCTTGTGGTAAATAGGAGAAGATTCCTCCTCCATCATTGTTGATCAAAATAATGGTGATATTGATTTTGTTCATTTTTGCTGCCAAAAGCCCGTTTAAATCATGGAAAAAGGATAAATCGCCAATAATTAAATACGTGTTTGGTTTAACAGCACCGACTCCCAGAGCGGCTGAAACTATCCCATCAATGCCGTTCGCCCCGCGATTTGCCAGCACAGTGATATCCTGATCCGTTGCTTGAAAAAAGGTATCCATATCTCTTATTGGCATACTATTTCCAACAAAAAGAGTTGAAGAAGGAGGAAGGTTTTTTCCTAATGTCGAAAAAAGGGTGACTTCATCAATGGAATCCAATGTTTTCAAAGAGGTTATTTCTTTCATTGTTATGTGATTGGCTACTTTCCAGCCTTCTAACCATTCAGAAGTGTTCCCTTCGGCCAAGTAGGAGAGAATATCTTCACAAAAAAGAGATTCATCTGCATAAATTGTTTGTCTACCGCTACTATTAGGGTCTCTCCAATCACTTCCTGGGTCGATAATCCAATGAGGTATGGTTTTTTGTTTTTGTAAAAAGGTCGATAATGCTTTCGATACAGGCATCGCTCCAAAACGAATGACGAGATCGGGTTCCAATTGGCGTCCTAATTCTTCCACTCGTAAAAAAGAGTCGTAACATCCAATGATTTCATCCTCGTAACTCCCTCTTAAATAGGAGAGTGGGTCGGCCAACAACGGAAACTGTAGCTTTTTAGCTAGCTGAATAATCGACTTCACATGGCGACTATTTTCCATTGGACCACAAATAATCAATCCCTTTTGTTTCTCATTCAACTCTTTAGCCAAATTTTCTGCTATCTCACTTGATATTCTTTTCTTACCTATGTAAAAGCCTTGATCAGTTGAGATAAAGTAGTTTTTAGCAAGAGCGAGATCCGGCAATAGTGGTTCACGAAATGGGATATTAAGATGCACAGGACCAGAAGGGGCTTCGATAGCTGTTAGTACACTTCGCTTTATCGCTGATTGAACAAAGCTCAATACAGCTGGATTTTCTTCTGGAATAGGCAAATCCACAAACCATTTCACATGCTTACCGTAGAGATCTACTTGATCAATTGCCTGTGGCGCACCTACTTCTCTAAGTTCATGAGGGCGGTCTGCTGTCAATACAATCAACGGAACCCGACTATAGCGGGCTTCAATAATAGCGGGAAAATAGTTTGCAGCCGCAGTACCCGACGTACAAAGAATTGCAACTGGAGTATGTGAGGCCTTCGCAAGACCTAAAGCAAAAAAACCTGCAGATCTTTCATCAATGTTAATATAAAGCTCCATGTTAGGATGTTCAGCTAACATAAGAGCGAGTGGAGTTGACCTAGATCCTGGACTAACGACGACCTTGTCAACTCCGGATTCAATGAGTTGGTGAACAATCCCAGCCGAATAGGCTGTTAATGCCTCTTTATGATTCATGTATGACCCCTCCTACTGCACGAAGCATAGGACGAAATTTTATAGCCGTCTCTTCATATTCACTATCTGGTGTAGAATCAGCTACCACCCCACACCCAGAATATAAATACGATTCATTTTTGTAGAGAAGACCTGATCGAATGGCGACTGAAAATTCACCATTTCCTTCTGCATCGACCCATCCAATCGGAGCTGCATAAAACCCTCTGTCCATTTCTTCTACTGTTCGAATAACCTCCATCGCTGCCTCTCGAGGAACTCCGCCCAAAGCGGGAGTAGGATGAAAGCTCTTTAATAATTGAAAAAGGGATTGTCCTTGTTTATCTTTTCCCATAACCGGAGTATACAAATGTTGAATATCTCTCATTTTTAATAAAGTCGGAGGCGAGGGAACTTGTACCTGTTCGCAATATCTTTCCATTGATTGTTGAATCATTTCTACCACTAATTGGTGTTCATGCAAGTTTTTCTCATCATGAAGCAATTCGTTGCCGAGTACCTTATCTTCCTGATCAGTTTGTCCTCTACCAATGGACCCTGCCAAGCAAGTAGAATAAATCATCGAATTTTTTTTCTTTAATAATCGTTCGGGACTTGCTCCGATAAAACAACTGTTCATAACTTCTAAGCTAAATACGAAGCTTTCCTTTTGTTCTTTGTATAAATGTTCAATACAGTAATCAGAGGATATTTTATCAGAAAACGTCATCTTCATTTTTCTGGCGAGAACAACTTTTTCTAAATCTTCCATTTTCATGCGATCAGTCACATTTTGGATAGACTTTTTCCATTCCTCCGGTCGAATTTCTTCTAATTGGTCAATTTTAGGAACTGACACCTCAGATGATGAGTTATTTAAAAGCGCGTCCACTTGTTGTTGATGTCGCAACAGCACGCTTTCATGCTCATGTCCAGTGATTATCATGTTTGTCGTCAAATAGGCTTCTCCATGATTGACTGATAATAAATAAGTTGGCAGTTGAAAAATGGCCTGAGAAAATTGTGACCATTCTGGTTCTTGATCACGTTGCGGATCAAACGTAAATCCACCAAAAATCAATGGACCTGTCCCTCTTATTTCATAAGGATTATAAGTTAACGCTTCTTTTGTTATACCTTCCCACTGCTTTTCAATATGTGAAAACCGATCGACTCCTTGTCCACATCTAATACTAAAAGCATTTCCTAAACCGACCAAAAACAATGAACTATTTGGATCTTTGAAGAAAAACCGCTCTCCTTGGTAGAGGTTACTTCCAGCGTGATAGAAGGAAAGGGGATCGGCTTCTCTAAGCTTACGAACATAACTAAGTAAAATTGGCCGATTATCTTGTCTTGCTTTAATCAATGCTTCATCAAATGAAGCTTGTATAAACGTTTTTTGGACTGTCGTCAAGTGAATCCCCCCAAACAAGCCGTATGCGGTGTCCTAAAACTTCTTTAAAGATACACCTGCACCTATATGGTGTCAATGCTTACGCTAAGTAGCACCAAGTTATATCCTTATTATATACTAAACCCTTTTTAGAATGAATGAAAACGGGTTCACTTAAACAAATTCAGAAAGACTTACCTTTTATTAATTGTGAAAAGTTATTGACACTTTCCGTTGCTTTTCCTACACTTAGATTTGTAAAGTAAGTGTATATATACTATGCCCTTTTTACTACATTATCTCACATTAAAGGGAGAGACGATAAATGGAAGTAACAACTATTCAAGCGGATAAAGGATGGAGAATTTGGTGGCAATTAACACGCCCTCATACATTAACAGCCGCCTTTATACCCGTGGCACTAGGTAGTGCACTATCCCTGAATTACACATCTTTACGATGGGATTTATTTTTCGCAATGCTTCTTGCAAGCATCCTCATTCAAGCAGCTACGAACATGTTTAATGAGTACTATGATTTTAAACGGGGGTTGGACCACGAAAACTCTGTCGGTATTGGTGGAGCCATAGTAAGAAATGGGGTAAAACCAAGCACAGTCAAACTTCTCGCTTTTTCCCTTTTCGGCTTTGCATTATTTTTAGGGTTATACATTTGTTACCATACCACGTGGTGGATTGCTGTTATTGGTCTTATTTGTATGGCGGCGGGCTACTTTTATACTGGTGGACCTAGACCGATTGCCTACACCCCTTTTGGTGAAATTACAGCTGGATTTTTTATGGGTGTGGTAATTATTTTACTTTCTTTTTATATTCAAACAGGATTTATTAACGGTCTTAGCTGGTTAATTTCAATCCCAATTGCTCTTTTAGTGGGAGCAATCCTTTTAGCAAATAATATTCGTGATTTAGATGGGGATAAAGAGAGTGGACGAAAAACTATCGCTATTCTAATTGGCAGAAAAAAAGCGATATACCTTTTAGCTGGAATTTTCATTCTCTCTTACATTTGGGTAACGATACTCGTTGGAACCCAACTTGTTTCACCTTGGCTTCTGCTTACTTTTTTGAGTATCCCTAAAGCCGTAAAAGCAACAAAAGGATTTATTGGAAAATCGATTCCGCTCCAAATGATGCCCGCAATGAAGGCAACTGCCCAAACAAACACAATTTTTGGTTTTCTTTTATCGATTGGTTTATTTATCGGCTATCTTTTGCAATAACCTGACCCTCTGAGACGAACATTAAAATGTTCGTCTTTTTATTACTTTTTCCTATATATATATCGATTCTATTGCATTAATCCTCCAATTTGCCTTTATTACATTTCAGCAAATTCCAACCCACCTCAGGGAGACTAACTTATTTATCCTGTTGTACAATGATCCTTCATTCCAACGGCTTCTTTTGTTTATATTGTTGTATTTTCAGTGAATTTCTTCATTTTTTACAGTCATTTGATCCAATTAAATACGAAAAAGATGCTCTTTAATTATTTTTAACGAAATATACGAAGTTACATGTAACACTCTTTTTAGAAGGCTGTTTTCGCAAAGATTGTGGCTTTCGATTAAGAATGAATCTCTTGACTTGTATGACTTCGTGCTCTTTTCCTAAGGCTCTTTTCGTATACATTGTGGCTATTTATTTCATCTGATTATTGATTAAATCGCCCATTTCACTGTTGATTCCCCTCAAAAATAGACGAAATGATGCCCGAAACAAAGCGATATCACCATTTATAGACTGGTTCGAAAAGCCACAATCTTTGCGAAAACAGCCTTTCCTAATGAAAAATTCTTCATTTCTAGATAAAAAGGAAGAAATCAATCGAAAAAAACTACTGCCTGTTTTTTCTTTGTGTCAAAAGCAACAAAGCATGCGAAAAGAGCTTTTTAGAAATAGCCCAATTCGCAGAGGTTTTATGGGACGTGATGCTGTAGGGTTTTTCACTTTTCTTATTCTGTAAAAATCGGAACTAGCTGCTAAAAGTTTCACTCTACTTAATGTCAATGATGTTTATATTTCATCCACAAGGATAAAGAAATAAGAGAAACAGTATAGTAATTTTAGGCTAGTCAGTGAATACTAACCGGAGAATTCCCATTAATTAAGGAAGTGACAAAATGCTAACTCATCAACAATTACAATCATTAAAACGTGAACTAGTACACCAAAAAGAACAAGTTAACGAACATTTACATCAAGACGCAGAAAGCATGAAGAACACAAATGAAAGAGATAGCGTAGGTGAACTCTCTCTTTATGATAACCATCCTGCTGATATGGCCACAGAATTATTCGATAGAGAAAAGGATTTCGCATTAAATGAACATGCCGAAAGTGATTTAACCAAAATTCATTCCGCTCTTCAAGCTATGGACAATGGATCATACGGAAAATGCCAAACGTGTCATGAAGATATCCCTTACGAAAGACTAGAAGTCTTACCGACGACTCTCTATTGTAAAGAACATAGCAAAGAGCAGACTAAGCTTGATGACCGACCTGTCGAAGAGCAAGTGTTAGAACCCCCTCATGGTAATTCTTTTATTAAAAGAAGACAAAATGAAACATTGGATTATCAGGATAGCTTTCAAGAAGTGGCTCAATTTGGTACTTCTGAAACCCCATCAGATTTTAAGGGAGATTTAGAAGGCTATGATGAAATTTACCAAGAAAGCAACTCCGATCTAGAAGGTTTTACTGAAACCTACGAATCTTTTTCTGCAACAGATATTTCTGGAGAAACTAGATCCGTCTATCCTTCAAAAAAACACGATGAGTACGAACAAATGCTAGATGATGAACAGTTGGAATCACCACTTGGTGATATTCCATACAAACATGGTGACAGCTATCTCGATAAAGATAAATAAAAAAAATCAGTGGGCATCCACTGATTTTTTTCTCTTTATCCAGAATAATTTCTTACAACAAAGTGAGGTTATTGACTACATTGCTTCAAGTATTTTTTTAAACTTAAATGATTTTTGAATCGGGTGTATTAGCCCCACTTCTCTCAGTCGATGCTCCCTCTCTTTCAAGATTCAACACAGTATTTTTTCTTATGATTAAAACACTTCCAAGCATAAACACACAAGATACCGTCGTAATGACACCGATTGTTGCCCCACCAAAAAATAAAAACTCATTACCATCGAATGTAAAAACCAGCCAAGATATGGTTGCTAATATTCCTAGAGATAATAACATCCCACAAGCAACAATTAGATGAAAAAAAAAGAATCCAGTCCGTTTCATCATAGATGACGCGTATTTATATGAAATAGGCAGCCCAATAATGATCAGTAGTAAATATACAATCATCCCCAAATCGTATATATTCATACTCTCCCCCATCTCTAGTTCTTTCTCCTTTGTTCTCTCCACTAGATTAGACGAACCTTTTGATAAAACATTTCGATGGATCTCATTCTTTGTTATGATTTTTGGAAAGAGTAACGATTAATATTCCAGATATCATTTGCGTATTCTTCAATCGTTCTATCACTAGAAAAATGACCTGAGCCCGCAATATTCTCTGTGCTTTTTTTCAACCATAATGAAGGTTTCTGATATGTCTCATTTACTTGTTCTTGTACATCAATATAAGAGGAAAAATCCCTAAGAACAAAATAGTAATCATTCTCCACTAGAAGAGAATCAAAAATTGGTTCAAATTCCGATTCCATTTCTGGAAAGAACCCATTCACTAATTGGTTCACAACGCTATGAATTCTTTCATCGTGATGATAGTATTCCATGGAAGAATAACCTCCTTGAGAATAATACCTTAGCACCTCATCCGCTGTTAAACCAAAAATGAAAATATTATCTTTTCCCACTTTTTCTAAAATCTCAATATTGGCCCCGTCCAATGTGCCAACTGTAAGAGCACCATTCATCATAAATTTCATATTTCCAGTCCCTGAAGCTTCCTTACTGGCCGTTGATATCTGCTCACTTATATCTGCCGCTGGAAAGATATCTTCCGCCAATGAAACACGGTAATTCTCCAAAAAGACTACTTTGATTTTTTCTCTGACGAATGGATCTTCATTAACTTTTTTGGCTACGCTATGAATCAATTTAATGATTTTTTTCGCATAATAGTATCCAGGTGAAGCCTTAGCACCAAAAACAAACGTGCGTGGTTGCATATTATAAGTAGGATCTTCTTTTATACGATTGTATAAATACATAATGTGGAGTACATTCAATAACTGTCTCTTATAAGCATGCAACCTTTTTACTTGTACATCAAAAATAGAATTCACATCAACCGAAATGCCATTTTGCTGATAAATACGATGAGCTAATTTTTCTTTTTTTAGACGCTTTACCTTTGCAAGCTGCTCTTGAAAAACACCATTGGTAGAAAAAGATTGTAATTGAGCTAATTTTTCTGGTGTATGAACCCACTCCGGGCCTATTGTTTCTGAAATTAAATTTGAGAGCTCCTGATTTGCTTTTAATAACCAACGTCTATGTGTTATTCCATTTGTTTTATTATTAAATTTCTCTGGGGAAAATTGATAAAATAAATTCATTTCCCGTTCCTTTAATATTTCGGTATGAATTTTTGCAACGCCATTCACACTGTAACTCCCTGCAATCGCCAGATGGGCCATTTTCACTTGGCCATGTGCAATAATTGCCATGTCTTCGATTCGATCCCACCCATCTGGGTATGTTTCCCAAAGGTTATGACAATAACGCTCATTAATTTCATGAACAATCGAGTAGATTCTTGGCAAAAGTGGTTGAAAAATGGATATTGGCCACTTTTCTAATGCTTCCGATAACGTCGTATGGTTCGTATAACAAAATGTTTTCGTAACAATCTCCCAAGCATCTTCCCACTTTAGTCGATACTCATCAAGCAGTACTCTCATTAACTCTGGAATCGCAAGAACAGGATGAGTATCATTGATGTGAATTACAACATATTCTGAAAGATTCTCAATCTTTTCATTTCTTGCAAGATATGAATCTACTATCGTACGAATACTTGCTGATACCAAGAAATACTGTTGCTTCAAGCGTAAAATCTTTCCTTCGTCATGAGTATCATCTGGATATAGAAATTCAGTTATTGCCTCTGTATCTCGCTTATATTTCATCATGTCTTTGTGAGCATGATACCGAGAAGGCTCGGCGCTCCACAATCTTAATGTATTTACCGTAGAATTTTTAAACCCTACAACGGGCATATCATAAGGAACAGCACTAACATATTCAGCATCACGATGCTCAAATCGCAAGTTTCCTTCTTCATCCACATATGACTCTACTCTTCCCCAAAACGGGACATTTACAGTCAAATCTGGTTTTCTTACCTCCCAAACATGACCATGACGAAGCCATTGCTCAGGGAGTTCTACCTGGTAACCGTCAACAATTTTCTGTTCAAACAGACCGTGTTTATATCGAATACCACACCCGTGTCCAGGCAAGTCGAGCGAGGCTAGCGAATCCATGAAACAAGCGGCAAGTCTACCTAACCCCCCGTTCCCAAGTCCTGCATCGGATTCGACTTCTTCTAAATCATCTAAATCAATTCCTAAATCTTGCAGTCCTCCGCTCACGATATCGTAGATTCCTAAGTTAATGAGATTCTGCCCTAAGAGTCGTCCCAATAAAAATTCAATTGATAAATAATACATTTGCTTTTGATTTTGTAGCCTGTAATGCTCATTAGTATGAATCCAATTCATACTAATGTATTCTCTAATCATATGTCCTAACGTATGAAATTGATCACGTTTTGTTGTGTGAGGGAATGCCTTTCCATAACTCATCTCTAGTCTTTTTAAGAATGCCTCTTTAAACTCACTTTTATCAAAAAACATGACTCTCACTCCTAGATATGAGCTCTGCATAGAGCTGATTGTATTTATATGCTGATTGAGCCCAACTATTGTCTTTATTCATAGCTTGTTTGACAATGGATGCCCATATCGCTGGTTTTCGATAAAAGTGGAGTGCTCTTTGATAAGTAAAGAGCATGTCATGTGCATTAAAATTAGTAAAAGAAAAACCATTTCCTTCCTCGGTCTCATCATTGTAAGAATTCACTGTATCGTTTAACCCACCGGTTTCCCGTACTAGTGGCAAGACCCCATATTTCATAGCAATCATTTGACCTAGTCCACATGGTTCAAACTTTGATGGCATTAAAAACAAATCAGAGCCCGCATAAATCCGGTGTGCTCGAACCTCATCAAACCCTATATGTGACCGTACTTTGTCATGATACTTTGCTTCCATTTGACGAAAGAACTGCTCAAACTCATATTCCCCTGTGCCAAGTAAAATAAACTGAACATCTTCTTGCATCATTTCGTGAAAAACAGCTTTTATTAAGTCCAGTCCTTTTTGCTTTGTTAATCGTGAAATGATAGCAATGATTGGAACATCATCTCTCACGGGCAAACCAAATTCTATCTGTAAATTTCTTTTGTTTTCCATTTTGCTATCAAGAGAATCGACAGTGTACGGAATTATGGTTGAATCCTCTTTCGGATTATAGATCGTATCATCTATACCATTCAATATCCCAACTAGTTGACTTTTTCTTTCATGTAAAACACCATTTATTTTCTCGCCATAATAATCTTCTAATATCTCATCACGATATGTTGGACTCACGGTAGAGATTATATCTGCAGCTAGTAAACCTCCCTTTAAAAAATTCATATTTCCATGAAATTCTAATTGATCAGAATTGAAGTACTTCTGGTCGACTCTTAATAGGTCCGATAAAACTGTCTTCGGAAAGATGCCTTGAAATTGTAAATTATGAATAGTGAACATGCTTCTCATAAAATGATAACCTTGGCGATGGATATATTCTACTTTTAATAAAAATGGTATCATCGCTGTATGCCAATCATGACAATGAATCAAATCAGGGAAAAAATCTAAATAAGGGAAACTATCAAGAACCGCTCGTGTGAAATATGAAAAGCGTTCTCCATCGTCATAATGACCATACAATGTGTCCCGTTCAAAATAGTATAGGTTATCTACAAAGTAGTAGATAACCCCATCTAATGTTAGTTGTTCGATTCCACAATACTGCTTTCTCCATCCAACTTGGACCTCAAACTCAGCAACCTTTTTCATTTTCTCTTGATATTGAAGGGGAATCCCTTTATATTTGGGCAAAATAACACGAATATCCGTTCCTAATTTTAAAAGTTCTTTCGGTAAGGCCCCTGCTACATCTGCTAATCCCCCGGATTTAATGAAAGGGACGCATTCCGAAACTGTAAATAATACCTTCACGAGTTCATCAACTCTCCTTGAACAAGCCCTTTACGAATCACAATAGGTTCTTCAGGCGTTCCAATTAATTTCACATTATCTTTTATCTTTACATCTTTATCTAAAATAACAGATTCTAAAACACAATTTTCACCTATCTGGCTCTTTTGCATGACGATGCAATTTTTCAGCGATGAACCTTTTCCTACTTTTGCTGCCCGGAACACAACACTATGATCTACATCTCCTTCAATCAGACAACCATTCGCCACCATAGAGTTTCGAACCAGTGACTCCTTTGTGTAACGGGTTGGCGGTTCATCTTTAACCTTTGTATAAATAGGGTTATTGTCAGTAAACAAGTGCTTCCATATTGAAGGTGATAGTATCTCCATATTGGCATCGTAGTAATCGTTGATATTCTCAATTTTCTTCACATAATCAACATACTCATACGTATTTACACTGTATTGACTTTTCACATCCTCTAATACATCATGCATACAGGAGTAACCCGTATTTGATCGATTTTCAATTAAAGAAATGAGAAGGGAGGTTGATAAAATAAAAATATCAAGTGGATTCCCCTTTTGCTCGACAACTGTGATGTCACATTCTTCTGCAATATGACGATCTAGTATCTGACAAAAATCCATATTACTAACACTGAAACAGTTACTAATGACAGCAAAGTCTTGATGACTTCTTTTAAAATAATCTATATGATGTGCAAAATGATTGAAGGAATCGAGCCCCTCCTCGATGCTTTCCAAAGCTGGTGCAGGAAAGAAAAATAAACCATCCCTCTTGCGACTTAAATCCCAATCTTTTCCTGAACCTAAGTGGTCCATCAACGAGCGATACTGATATTTTGGAAAGATTGCCACACTTTCCATTCCTGAGTTGACCATATTTGATAAAACAAAATCAATTAATCGATATCTCCCCGCCAATGGAACCGCTGCTAGGGAACGATGCAAAAGTAAGTCTTCGAGAGTATCGTGAAATGTGGTTGCGTCAATAATGCCAATCATTGCTTTATTCATAATTTCTCCCCCATTCTTATGATGTTATTTAAACTTCTTCTAAAACAGCCTTCAAATATGAATCGGTAACTAAAATAATTTCATCTTCGTCATCTTTTGCTGCAATGAAAGTCCCTGCTGGAACCTTAACGTCACTTGGAACAATCGCATTTTGAATGTAAGAACCTTTCCCGATTACTGCACCTGGCATAATAACTGAATCTTTAATGACTGCTTCTTTTTTTACCTCAACTCCATGAAATAAAACTGAATGGATAACTGTTCCTTCAACAATACATCCTTCATTCACTAGAGACTCTGTTACAACTGCTTGCTCTGATATATATTGAGGAGGTTGATTTGGATTGACTGAATATACTCGCCATGAGTAATCGAATAGATTCAAATCACAGTCATCTCGTAGTAAATCCATGTTTGCTTCCCATAGGCTTCGAATTGTTCCTACATCCTTCCAATAACCAGTAAAAGGATAGGCCATAAGATTTTTGCCTTCTTCTATAAGTTTCGGAATAATATCTTTGCCAAAGTCATTACTAGATTGAGAGTTTCTTTCATCTGATTCTAAACATTCTTTTAACAACGACCAATTGAAAATATAGATCCCCATTGAGGCTAAATTATTTCGAGGCTCTTCAGGCTTCTCGTCAAAATCTAGTACTTTAAAATCTTTGTCTGTATTCATAATGCCAAAACGACTCGCTTCATTCCACGGTACTTCGACAACAGATATAGTTACATCCGATTTAGATTCAATATGGTAATTTAGCATTTTGTCGTAATCCATTTTGTAAATATGATCACCCGATAAAATAAGAACATATTCAGGATCGTATTGTTCGATATAATTTAAGTTTTGATAAATGGCACTAGCTGTACCTGTATACCATTTCACTTCCGATGATTCACTATATGGAGGTAGCACGGTAACCCCACCATTTTTCCGGTCCAAATCCCAAGCGCTACCAATTCCAATATAAGTATTTAAAACGAGAGGTTGATATTGTGTTAAAACACCCACCGTATTAATTCCTGAATTTGTACAATTACTCAAAGGAAAATCAATAATTCGATATTTCCCTCCAAAAGGTACAGCAGGCTTTGCTAAACTCTCTGTTAATGAACTTAGTCTACTACCCTTTCCTCCAGCTAATAACATGGCTACACACTTTGTTTTTCCCATTATGTCCTTTCTCCTCTCACTTGATAAACTGGCTGAAGATAAACTACTGCAAAAGGTGGAATCGTTATTTCTACCGTTTTTGGTCTGTCGTGAAATGATTCGCTAACTACGGCTATATCATTCTCGTTAATCTGACCCGACCCACCATAGCGCTGATGATCACTGTTAAACAGCTCAATATAATAGTCTGCATTTGGCACGCCCACTTTATAGTGGTGGTATACATTGCTTGTGAAATTGCAAATGACAATTACAAAATCCTCTTTCTTTTTACCTTTTCTCATAAAACTTAGAATGCTTTGCTCATTATTATCAACATCAATCCATTCAAAACCATCCGATAAATGGTCCTTTTCAAAAAATGGATTAATTTCTCTATAAAAATGCAACAACTCTTTAATGTATGCATTAAACGCCTTATGCATGTCATAATCTTCTAAATGCCAATCAATTTGATCGAGATCTTTCCATTCGGAGAAAGGTGCTAATTCAGTACCCATAAAGAGAAGCTTCTTTCCTGGATGAGCGACTAAATATCCCAATAAGAGACGAAGTTGCGCAAATTTCTGCCAATAATCTCCAGGCATTTTACTTAATAATGACTTTTTACCATGCACAACTTCATCGTGAGATAGCGGTAAAACGTAGTTTTCAGAAAAAGCATATAACAATGAAAAAGTTAACAAAGAATGTACATGCTTTCGATCGCCCTCATAGGTCTCCATATACTTCAACACATCATTCATCCAACCCATATTCCATTTATAATTAAAGCCTAATCCTCCATAATGAACTGGGGAGGTAACTTGTGGCCAATCCGTTGAGTCCTCAGCCATCATTAATGCATTAGGCTCCACTTCGAAAATTGCAGAGTTTAATTTCTTCAAAAAGTCTATGGCACCTTCATTTGGAACAAGTGATTCTTGGTTAGCCCAATATAATATATTTGCAACCGCATCAATTCTAAAACCATCAACATGAAATTCCTCAAGCCAATAGCGTGCGCTTGAAATTAAAAAACTTTGTACTTCATTTTTTCCTAAGTCAAAATTTGCTGTTCCCCACAAATAATTCTCCCGGTCGTGTTCTTTAGAATAATCAAAAAGATACGAGCCATCAAATCGATAAAGTCCATGTTCATCTTTACAAAAATGACCTGGTACCCAATCTAAAATAACCCCTATATTATGCAAATGGCATTTGTTGATAAGGTATCTTAGGTCGTCTGGAGTTCCATATCGGCTGGTTGGAGAGAAATAGCCTGTGCTTTGATATCCCCAGGAACGATCAAAAGGATGTTCCGTTATTGGCATAATCTCTACATGAGTATAACCATGCTCAACTAAATAAGGGACAAGTTCATCAGCAATCTCAGCATATGTGTAAAATAATTCTTTACCTTTGACTTTCCAAGTCCCTAAATGAATTTCATAAATAAACAAAGGTTTATCATAAACAGGCTCTTTTCTTCTCATAAAAAGCCAATGCTCATCGTCCCATTTAAATTCACTCTCTCCACAGATTATCCCAGCAGTGTTCGGTCGTTTTTCCGCAAAGAATGAAAATGGATCCGTTTTTAACAACGTTTTTCCATCGTTTGTGAGAATTTGATACTTATAAACATGTCCTTTAAGAGAAGAGGGATAACTTACAAACCATATCCCACTTTCAGTAATTTTTTTCATTTTTAATTCATCAGCTTTCCATGAATTAAAACTACCTACTACTGACACTGTTTCAGCATTTGGTGCCCAAACACAGAACGTGGTTGATAATGCATCTCCTGTCTTTAAAACGTGAGCCCCAAAGGTTAGATATGCTTCAAATAATTGCCCTTCATGAAATAAATGAATATCATAAGGACTTGGATAAATAGTTGTCATTAGCTTCACCTACGCATTTCTTGGTCTACTTATTGGTATTCTTCTAGAAAAGCTATTCTCCTTCAATAATCACTCTCGAACTTTCGACAAAAAGCCACATCGATTTTTATGAAAACGGTTCACTTTTTTTATTAAGCGCTTCCAACAGTGTTGTTTGACGAAATCAGTAGAAAAATGTAAAAAAAGATTAGAAGTATTTGTTGATACAATAAAAGAATTTAGAATTTAATGGGTCTCTGGAAGGAAGTTATTGTTCGGAGTTATATAATTTTCTAAATATTCAATTTTATTATAGCCTATAAAAAGGAACATTTCCAATAATAGGGTTAACTCAATTTTGACAGTTAACAAGTTTCTAGTATATTTTTGCAATAGCTTCAGGGCTTTCAATTGCTTAAATATAAGCTCTATTATTAAGTAGGATTGATAATCAATCAAATTCTATAGATATTTTTTCAAGTGCTTGTTTTCACTAAGAATGTTGCGATTCAACTCAGCCTATAGACGGGTGAATAGCTTAATTTCAGTTCATTTTTTCATCTATTTTAAGGCTCTTTTCGTATACATTGTGACTATTTCATCATATTTTTTATTAAATCTTCCATTTCTATGTTGATTTCCATCAAAAATAGACAAAATGATGCCCGAAATTAGGCTATATCATAGATGATCAACTGATTCGAAAAGCCACAATTTTTGCTAAAACAGCCATTTTTAAAGAATATTAACAACAAATTGAAAGATTGCATCTAAAATTAGATTCAATAGCAACAATGTATACGAAAGCCCCATGTCCTTCACAGACAATGCAATAGATGAAAATGGAGTCTAGCGGTTTAGTCTTAATCCATTCAGTCAACGATGATTTGGTATGTACTAAGATGATCTTCGTACCTCAAGCTGGCCACCATTTCCGACGGTTAGAATGATGCCACAGCGGTGCATCTAGCGGAAATATGTATTGTTATGACTGTGTTCACTTTCAATATATACTTTATGAAAGTGCAGGCAAAAAACAAGAAACCTACAAAAAAAGAATTCTGTTTGCTTTTTTAAAAAGTGGATTAGCCATTTTAGGGAGGGTTCTTTTTCGCGCTATAATCAGCATCAAAACCCACTTTCGTATCAAAGAGTAAAAAAAGACATTCCAACAGCTTGGAATGTCTGAAACTTTATTGCAATTTTTTAAACGTCGAAAAAGATTAGATTAAATTTGTACTCTAGTTTGAATCAACAACCTAGACTTTCCCTCCCATTAATGATTTTTCATTCATCTTCATGTATAGATAGACACCCTTTATGATGTTTTTAAAGTTTATTCTTTTCGTTATGTTGGCTCCCTTTGTTGCTGCATCGTCCTCTGATTCTCTAATCGGAAATTTTCTAGCCATTCGAGCAAAATAGTAAATAAAGTAAGTTTTCCCCATCATAATCTTTGCAATGATTGAAATAGTAAATCGTTCGTCTTCTTCAGCATCGAAAGCTCAAGGGTATTCTCTATCATAGTTTACAGGCTGTTCAACAGTAATTTACATTCACTAGAATCTACAAAACACTTTTCAAGCGCATCACTAAAATGACCTACAACTTATACCCAGCCTTTTATATAAATTCGAAAATCCTTCTCAAATTTGTAGCAATAACCAACTGAGCGAGCAATTCTCTAGAAATTGATGGATCACTAAGAAGAAACTATAGAACAGAGAAGTTTCCCACATCCTGAGGCACACATTCTAGGAAAGCAACTGTAACCGTCTAATAGTCGGTACTAGTAATATTATGGACAAAAAAAAGACATCTATTGAGATGTCTTTTATGACCCGTACGGGAATCGAACCCGTGATACCGCCGTGAAAGGGCGGTGTCTTAACCGCTTGACCAACGGGCCTAAATTAAAACTGGCGGAGAAGGAGGGATTTGAACCCTCGCGCCGCTTGCGCGACCTACACCCTTAGCAGGGGCGCCTCTTCAGCCACTTGAGTACTTCCCCAGTATGGCTCCGCAGGCAAGACTCGAACTTGCGACCGATCGGTTAACAGCCGATAGCTCTACCACTGAGCTACTGCGGAATAATATGGTGGGCCTAAGTGGACTCGAACCACCGACCTCACGCTTATCAGGCGTGCGCTCTAACCAGCTGAGCTATAGGCCCATTGGAGCGGGTGATGAGAATCGAACTCACATCATCAGCTTGGAAGGCTGAGGTTTTACCACTAAACTACACCCGCTTAATGAATTTTATGGGGCGACTGATGGGAATCGAACCCACGAATGCCTGAACCACAATCAGGTGCGTTAACCACTTCGCCACAATCGCCAAAATAAAATGGTGGCTCGGGACGGAATCGAACCGCCGACACATGGATTTTCAGTCCATTGCTCTACCAACTGAGCTACCGAGCCATATAAATGGCGGTCCGGACGGGACTCGAACCCGCGACCTCCTGCGTGACAGGCAGGCATTCTAACCAACTGAACTACCGGACCAAAGTTTTTTCGCAAAGCGAAAATAACTATCATTAAACTCACAAAACGAAAATAGCAATCATTAATTTGTTTTGGCAATATAATGTATTGCGGGGGCAGGATTTGAACCTGCGACCTTCGGGTTATGAGCCCGACGAGCTACCGAACTGCTCCACCCCGCGTCGATAAAAGTGTTATTAAAAATGGAGGAGGAAGAGGGATTCGAACCCCCGCGCGGTATAACCCGCCTGTCGGTTTTCAAGACCGATCCCTTCAGCCGAACTTGGGTATTCCTCCGTATATATGGTGGACCTTGTAGGACTCGAACCTACGACCGGACGGTTATGAGCCGTCTGCTCTAACCAGCTGAGCTAAAGGTCCAAGTATCTTATAAAGGATCCATTATGGTAGCGGCGGAGGGGATCGAACCCCCGACCTCACGGGTATGAACCGTACGCTCTAGCCAGCTGAGCTACACCGCCATAATATAAAAACAATAAAATGTATTTAGTGAATAAAATTCACTAGTAGATTTCCGCTTCGCATGTTAGGTAAGATATTTTGCTTTGCATGTTAGGTAAGATATTTTGCTTTGCAAAAATCTTTGGTGGAGCCTAGCGGGATCGAACCGCTGACCTCCTGCGTGCAAGGCAGGCGCTCTCCCAGCTGAGCTAAGGCCCCAATATACGGATGGAAATGGTCGGGAAGACAGGATTCGAACCTGCGACCCCTTGGTCCCAAACCAAGTGCTCTACCAAGCTGAGCTACTTCCCGTAATATGGCGCGCCCGAGAGGAGTCGAACCCCTAACCTTTTGATCCGTAGTCAAACGCTCTATCCAATTGAGCTACGGGCGCATTTTAAAAATGGTGCCGAGGACCGGAATCGAACCGGTACGGTAGTCACCTACCGCAGGATTTTAAGTCCTGTGCGTCTGCCAGTTCCGCCACCCCGGCACAAAGTATTTCTGGAGCGGAAGACGGGATTTGAACCCGCGACCCCCACCTTGGCAAGGTGGTGTTCTACCACTGAACTACTTCCGCGCAATTAAATGATGCGGGTGAAGGGAGTCGAACCCCCACGCCTTGCGGCGCTAGATCCTAAGTCTAGTGCGTCTGCCAATTCCGCCACACCCGCATAGTATAATGTTTAATTTTTAACTTGGCAATCCAATCAAACCTATAAGGTAAGATCTCTTGCTATGCAAAAATTAAGTTCTCTAAAGATTTATGGTAAGATCTTTTGCTACGTAAAAATCTATGGTGAGCCATGAAGGATTCGAACCTTCGACCCTCTGATTAAAAGTCAGATGCTCTACCAACTGAGCTAATGGCTCTCGATAATAAATAATTATAAAGTGGTGCCGGCAAGAGGACTTGAACCCCCAACCTACTGATTACAAGTCAGTTGCTCTACCAGTTGAGCTACACCGGCATCTTAAGTTGAGTTAATAGTTTATCTGAATTAAGTACATTTTTATTTACTTTGCAAATACTTAAACCTTTTCAGATTTTTATGGAAAGATATTTTGCTTTGCAAAAATCTTTGGTGGAGGATGACGGGATCGAACCGCCGACCCTCTGCTTGTAAGGCAGATGCTCTCCCAGCTGAGCTAATCCTCCGTAACCGCCTGGCGACGTCCTACTCTCACAGGGGGAAACCCCCAACTACCATCGGCGCTGAAGAGCTTAACTTCCGTGTTCGGTATGGGAACGGGTGTGACCTCTTCGCTAATGCCACCAGACATATTCTTCAAAGACAAGTATTATTATACTATCTTTTATGAAATTTTCAAGAGTTTTTTTGAAATTACACTCTCAAAACTAGATAAAGGTTGATGAAGATAGTGAGTAATCACCACTTATTATGTTTGG
>NZ_JAYKTS010000048.1 GCF_037024155.1 Bacillus sp. 2205SS5-2 | reverse complement strand
CTAGATCGGTTTCGTAAACGGGGTTTTATCCACCAAAAAAGAGGCGACCTCAGACCTGCATTAACAGGATGAACAGTTTAATGCATCATTAAACCGCTAGACCCCATTTTCATTCATTGCGGTGTCTGACAGGACATGGGGTTTTGTAAAGGCTCTTTTCGTATCCATTGTGGCTATTTCATCTGATTTTTGACTAAAACCTCCATTTCCTTGTTGATTTCCATCAAAAACAGACGAAATGATGCCCGAATCAAAGCTATATCATAGATTATTAATGTATACGAAAAGCAACAAACTTTGCGAAAACAGCCTTTGTAAAATATGTTCCTTATTACAGCTGTATATAACCATTAAATAAGATAATTTTCGGGGTTTGTAAAATTTAAGCCTTTCCAAAATAAAGGATTCATTCCTATAATGAACGCACTAGCCACTAGGAATACAAAAGAGCCTTCTCAAGTAAGGTTCTACTGAGTAGAACCTATAGGAGGACTTGCATAAATTGACTGAAGATACATACAAAACCATTTCATAGATATGTATTATCTTACTGAAAATAAAAAAAACCGAGCCAAGGCTCGGTTTTTTTTATCCATTACGCGTGCTTTTTAACAAGCTCCGCTAATGCTTCCTTCGGTTGGAACCCAATTACTTTATCAACTACTTCTCCGTTTTTCATAAGAACTAGTGTCGGGATGCTCATTACTCCAAATTTTCCAGCTGTTTCTTGATTATCATCTACATCAACTTTTACGATTTTAACAGAGTCGCCCATTTCTGAATCTAATTCTTCTAAAACTGGAGCGATCATTTTACAAGGCCCACACCAAGGTGCCCAGAAATCAGCTAAAACTAAACCATCGTTTGTTTCTGCTGAGAAAGTTTGATCAGTTACATGTGAAATTGCCATTATTGTTTCCCTCCTAATGTCTTTAAGCTATGGTCAGAGTATACCATCCCTTTGTTGATCATGCTATTAATTTGCTCGTAGCTAATATACCCTGAGTTTTGCTAATTATTCCATTAGAAAGGCGGCTGTTTGCACAGCCGCCTTTTTCTTCCCACATCTCTTAAGAAGTTGCTACTTTTAGTTTTTTAAATTCTTCGGTTAACATTGGTACGACTTCAAACAAATCGCCCACAATCCCATAATCGGCTACATTAAAAATGTTGGCTTCTGGATCCTTATTGATGGCTACTATAACCTTTGAGTTGGACATACCTGCCAAATGCTGAATCGCACCAGAAATTCCACAGGCAATATACAAATCAGGGGTAACCACTTTACCTGTTTGCCCAATTTGTAAGGAGTAATCACAGTAGTCTGCGTCACACGCTCCACGAGAAGCCCCTACAGCCCCGCCAAGAACATCTGCTAGCTCTTGTAGTGGATTGAAACCATCTTCACTCTTCACCCCGCGTCCGCCTGCAATAACAACCTTCGCCTCGGATAAGTCAACTCCTTCGCTTGCCTTACGAACCACTTCTTTAATAATGGTGCGCAAATCTTTTATTTCAACTGAAAGAGAGGACACTTCTCCAGACCGTGATTCGTCTTTTTCTAATGGCTCAATATTATTCGGACGAACCGTTGCAAAAACTACTCCATCGGTCACGATTTTCTTTTCAAACGCTTTACCAGAATAGATTGGACGCGTAAACACAAGATTTCCGCCAGCTACTTCTAAGGAAGTCGCATCTGATATCAATCCCGCACTTAATTTACTCGCGATTTTCGGAGATAAATCTTTTCCTAGTGCGGTATGACCAAATACTATCCCTTCTGGACTTTCTTGTTCCACCACTGCCATAAAGGCTTGTGAATAACCATCAGAGGTGTATTGCGCTAAATTCGCGTCCTCGACCACCACAACACGGTCTGCTCCGTATTGTACTAATTCCTCTCCTAAAGCGCTTACAGTTTCACCAATTAAAACAGCGACGACATCTCCGCCCTCTGATACAGTTTTGGCTGCTGCAATTGCTTCAAAGGAAACGTTGCGTAATGAGCCGTCACGAGTTTCTCCCAATACTAATACTTTTCTCGCCATGATTAACTACCTCCTGATTGAATTATGCTAACTTCTGATCATTTTTAGGGATATTCCATGTGCTTATCTTTGCAATGATGACGTTATACTACTTTTGCTTCTGTATGAAGGAGGTTTACGAGTTCTTTTACTTGATCACTCA
Source organism: Bacillus sp. 2205SS5-2 (assembly GCF_037024155.1). Classification (NCBI taxonomy): domain Bacteria; kingdom Bacillati; phylum Bacillota; class Bacilli; order Caryophanales; family Bacillaceae; genus Bacillus; species Bacillus spongicola. The sequence goes on along the minus strand of NZ_JAYKTS010000048.1, from coordinate 18,890 downwards.
TATCGCCTGCTAAAACTTTACCAGCTTCTTTTTTCATTGGAAGGAAGATTTCAATTGTTTTTGTTTTTGCTTCTACATCGTCTTCATCCAAATCTAAGTCATCGATTTCGAGTTCTTCTAATGGTTTCTTTTTTGCCTTCATAATACCAGGAAGAGATGGATAGCGAGGTTCATTTAACCCTTGCTGAGCTGTTACTAATAGAGGTAAGGATGTTTCAATCACTTCTGAATCGCCCTCAACGTCACGAGTTACAGTGACCGTTTCCCCGCTTATCTTAAGTTCTGTTATGGTCGTCACATACGGGATGTTTAGTTGTTCAGCAACACGAGGTCCCACTTGACCAGAACCTCCATCGATCGCCACGTTTCCTGCGATTACAAGATCCACTTCTTGATCTTTTAAATAGTGTGATAGAATTGTGGCCGTTGTGAATTGATCTCCATTTTCTACATCATCTTCTGTATTAATAAGAACTGCTTTATCTGCACCCATCGCAAGTGCTGTACGAAGTTGCTTTTCTGCTTCATCGCTTCCAACAGAAACAACTGTTATTTCTCCGCCGTGTTCATCTCGAAGTGTAATTGCTTCTTCTACCGCATACTCGTCGTATGGGTTAATGATGAATTCTGCTCCGTCTTCATTAATAGCGCCACCCGATAAAGTGATTTTTTCCTCTGTGTCAAATGTTCTTTTTAACAATACATAGATATTCATTAAGTTCCCTCCTAAAATTCAAACATTCATTCCTTTAGAAATTTTAAGAAAATTTATGACAAAAAAATAATCTTTGGATGGAATGCAGCCGCAAAATGCTTTGCGACTGTCATTTACTTATTTCCCTTTAAATTCAGGGGCTCTTTTTTCAATGAAAGCTTGTATGCCTTCTTTTCCATCTTCCGACATAAATACTTCTCCGAATAATGCTGCTTCTCTATTCGCACCTTCATAGAAACTTGGTTCCTTTGTATATGATAGTAACTCAAGTGCAGCCTTGATAGATACCGAGCTTTTCTTCGCGATTTTCATACATAGTGCCTCTGCTTGTTGAAAAACCTCTTCTTCAGAGAAAGAAGCATTGGCAAGACCCCATTTTACAGCTTCTTCTCCACTAATTGGTTCACTCGTGAGCAGCATTTCTGTTGCTTTTGAACGACCAACGAGACGTGGTAATCGCTGAGAACCTGCAAACCCTGGCACCAGTCCTAAAGATAGTTCTGGCAGTCCTAGCTTCGCATTTTGGCTTACATAACGAATATGACATCCCATGGCAAGCTCTAACCCTCCACCAAGAGCTGCACCGTGAATCGCGGCTACGATCGGCTTTGAAAAATTCTCCATTCGTTCAAAAACATGTTGCCCTTTTTTAGCGAGTGCTTCAAATGCTGTTCCATTTTTTACGGTCGTAAACTCTTTAATATCTGCCCCAGCTGAAAAGAATCTACCTTCTCCGTGAAGAAGGAGCACTGAAACATTATCATCAAATTCTACGTCATCCATTACTTGTGATATTTCTTGAATTAGCCCACTCGATAAGGCATTGGCAGGTGGTCGACCAATTGTTATGTACGCCACCTGATTTTCTGTTCTTAAGCTTAAAAAGTCCACTACACATTCTCCTTTGAAGGAAGTTATGATTTTGCTCCACAGCCATTTGCAATCAAGTGATGAACAGCTGGTGCAAGGGCAACAAGGTCGTATTTCTGTTCATTCATTACCCATGTCGTGACCGATTCATCTATCGTTCCAAAAATCATTTGCCTCGCCATTCTTACATTTAAATCCAAGGAAAACTCTTCATGTTCGATTCCTTCAATTAAAACAGTGTCTACAAGTTGTAAATATTCCTTTAAAACACCATTAATTTTTAAACGAAGATCCTTGTTTGATTGACGTAATTCAAGCTGAGTAACAATCGCTAAATGATGATCATCAGAAAGTAACCTGAAGTGATTTTCAATCATCACTAATAACTTCTCTTTAGCGGAACGTTTTCCTGCAAGAACTTCTTTTGTTTTTTCTACAAACAGACCCATTTTTTCTCTAAACAGAGAAATTAAAATGTCTTCTTTATTTTTAAAGTAAAGGTAGATCGTGCCGTCAGCGACTCCAGCCTGTTTGGCGATTTTTGAAACTTGTGCTTGATGATAGCCATTTTCTGCAATCACAATCACGGCAGCGTCAATAATCTGTTTATATTTGGGTTTATTCCTTTTCAACAGGCTATCACCTTCCTTGTTGCGCATAATGAATGAATCATCATTCATATTTTCATAATAGTTTCTTATCATGTAATTGTCAAGTTTAGAATTCTATCCTTGTCCAACTTATCACGAAAAAAAGATCAAGAAAAGTAGTCTAACCTATTTTATTTTGATTCTCTTGTTTTTGTCGTTCTTCTTCTACTAATGCTCTCCTTAAGATTTTACCAACCGCCGTTTTTGGCAATTCTTTTCTGAACTCATAAATTCGAGGTACTTTATATGCTGCGAGGTGTTTCCTCATAAATTCATCTAACTCTTTTTCACTGAGTGAACTGTTTTCTTTTAACACGATATACGCTTTCACTGTTTCACCGCGATACGGATCTGGTATACCTGCGACCACAACCTCCTGTACATCTTTATGTTCATATAAAATTTCTTCTATTTCTCGAGGATAAATATTAAATCCACCTGCAATAATCATATCCTTCTTTCGATCAACGATAAAAAAGTAGCCATCTTCATTCACATAGCCTAGATCACCTGTAAGAAGCCATCCATCTTTAAGGGTTTGTTCCGTTTCATCTGGTTTATTCCAATAACCTTTCATGACTTGAGGTCCTTTTACCGCAATTTCGCCCATTTCATTTGGAGGCATTGGTTCTCCGGTCTCCATTGATAATATAGCTGCATCCGTGTCAGGCCAAGGCACTCCAATACTTCCTTTAACATAAGGACGATCCCATAAGAAGTTAGCGTGAGTCACCGGTGAAGTTTCTGTTAATCCGTATCCTTCAACTAATTTTCCGCCTGTCACTTTCTCGAACTGCTGTTGAATTTCTACAGGTAAAGGGGCAGAACCACTAATACAAGAATGAACGGAAGATAAATCATATTTTTTAAGGTCAGGATGATTTAATAGACCAATATATATGGTGGGAGCTCCTGGGAATAAAGTTGGTTTTTGCTTATGAATCGTTTTGAGTGTTGTCTCCGCATCGAATTTCGGAAGCAAGATCATTTTATACCCTTGCATAACTGATAGTATCATAACGGCTGTCATTCCAAACACATGGAAGAATGGGAGTATTCCTAGTATTTTCTCTTCGCCTTTTTTACATTTATATAACCAAGCATCACTCATTGAAGCATTAGAAACAAGGTTTTTATGAGACAACATCACACCTTTAGGAAAACCAGTTGTACCTCCAGTGTATTGCAAAATAGCTAAATCCTCTTCAAAGTCAAAAGGTACGTTCAATTCTTTCGGTTCTGACGTTTTGATAATTTCTGTAAATAAATGTACCTGACCGCCATGCTCAACTTTAACGGACAGTCCATACTGTTTCTTTTGAATAAATGGATAAACTAAATTTTTCGGAAATGGCAGATAATCCTTGATAGCGGTTACAATAATATGTTCAAGATTCGTCTCATTTTTTACTTTGACCACTCTCGGATACAAAATATCCAACGTAATAATGATTTTGGCTTCAGAATCCTGCATTTGATACTCGATTTCTCTTTCCATATAGAGTGGATTGGTTTGCACAACAATTCCACCTGCATATAAAATTCCGTAATAGCTGATAACTGACTGCGGTGTATTTGGCAACATAATCGCCACCCGGTCACCTTTACCAACACCTAAACCTCGTAAATAATTCGCAAATTTTAGAGCAGAAGTATGCACCTCTTCATATGTTAATTCTTTGCCCATGAAGTGGATTGCTTTTTTTTGTCCAAACGTTTTAGCCGCATCAGATAAATATGCTTGCACCGGTTGGTTGCGATATTCTAATTGTTCCGGAATTTCTTTTGGATAATGCTTGAGCCATATTTTGTCCACTTTAATATCCTCCCTTCAAATATAAAAAAATTGAATATTTCTAATTCTTTTATTAATTATAGTATAACTTAACACTCTGTACAATTATGTTTGTCCTATGAAAAAACTCCTATTTATTTTTTTTATAGGATTTTCAGGCATATTATCCTCACTCACAATATTTCACTTTCAAATATTCCCTCTTTTCGTAAGGCTGTTTCCGAAAAGTTTATGGATTTTTGTACCAGTTTGAAACCTTTGATTCAAGGAATCATTTCCATAGGGATTTGGTCAGAATTTCTAAAACAGCTTAATTCAACTTGAATTATCGCGGATTTTATCTGAATTGATGCGAAAAGATCAAAAAATCAATCTTCTTTCATAGCAACAGTCTGATGCGAAAAGCAATAATTTTTCCTATGATGCCTTCCTTTTATAATAATGAACATTTATTCATTTCTACTGTAAAAAAGACCAAATCACATGTGATTTGGCCTTCTTATTTATTCATTTATTCCGGTAATTCATTTTATTAGGTTGTTTTCGCAAGGATTGTGGCTTTTCGAATCAGTCTATACACGGTTAGATAGGTTTACTCCCGGCATCTTTTGTCTATTTTGATGACTATAATACAATATGAAGGATTGAATCTAAAATTAGGTGAAATAGCAACAATTTGTACGAAAAGTGCCTTTCATTACGTCTCTCATAAGAGGAAAAGTATCTTGTTCGGTAGGCTTGTAGGCTGCAGCCTATGAAAAAAATGAACTCCTCATTCTTTCATTTATCGAATTGACTATGGATACGAAAAGATCCCCGAAACCTGTCTTAACATAATTTATGGACTAGTACGAAAAGCATCAATCTTTGTGAAATCAGCTTTACAAAAAAAGTCTATGAAAAAAACAGTAAATAAAGGATTCCTACTGCTATAAACACGCCACATAGCGCAATCAATATTTTTGCTAATGTTTCCATCTCTCTCTCTCCTTACGAAATTCCTGCCCCAATAACAAAGGACAATCCTACGGAAATCACGAGAGAAATAAAGCCTACTGCTCGATTATCATTCGCGATTTCTTCATCAATTTTAAATCTCGGTGTTAAAAACTCATACACAAAATAGCTAGCAATAAGGAGGAAGAAACCATAAAATCCCCATCCAACCATTTCAAAAAATGTATCATGCTGCTTAATAGAGTAGGAAAAAATGTTAGCTATTCCAAAAATTTTCCCACCTGTCGCCATTGCAACCGCAATATTCCCATTTTTAATTTCTTCCCAATTTTGATATTTAGTTACGAGTTCAAAAACCGTTAAAAAAAGAACTAAGCATAAAATAACTACGGAAAAATATCCTGCTGTTTGCACCAACCCATTTTCCCAAAAAGAATCTACCATCTCTAAACTCCCTATAAACTTATTTAAATTCTACAACGGAAACTCCGGATCCGCCTTCTCCAGATTCACCTAAACGAACACGCTTTACGGATCGATGGTTTTTCAAATATTCTCCAACCCCTTGACGCAATGCCCCGGTTCCCTTCCCATGAATGATTGAAACCCGTGGATACCCTGCAAGTAAGGCATCATCGATGTATTTCTCTACTCGAAGAATGGCATTCTCAAATCGTTCTCCTCGTAAGTCTAGTTCTAAATTCACATGAAAATCCTTGCCTTTTACTGTTGCCATTGGCTTTGTTTTCACAATTTTTTCCGCTTTAAGGAATTCTAAATCTGATTCTTTCACTTTCATTTTCATAATACCCATCTGCACTTGCCATTCATTCTCGGATATTTTTTTAGTTAAATGACCTTTTTGATTAAAAGTAAGGACTTTCACTTCATCCCCTTCTTTTAGGGTACGTTTTGTTTGCGTAGTGGATTTGGGTTTCGCTTTTTTCTCAATGATCGGTGTGGCTTCTTCTAACCGTTTTTTCGCTGAAATCAACTCATGTTCTTTTACATCTGCTCCTTTTTGTGTACGGAGCTTCCGTAATTCGTAAAGAACTTGCTCTGCTTCTTCTTTCGCCCTTTCTACAATTTTAGAGGCTTTTAGTTTCGCTTTCACCGTTAAGTCCTCTTCTTTTTCATTAAACTGGGCTATCTTAAGTTGCAAATCTTTATGAAGGTCTTCAGCATGAATAAGCAATTCCCTTGCTTCTTTTTCTTCGTTTTCTGCCGCACGCTTGGAGTCTTGTAGAGAAGCAATCATCTTTTCCACTTGTTTGCTGTCTGTACCAACATGCTCTTTTGCATGAGAGATGACGTCATCTGGCAACCCTAGGCGTTTCGATATGTCAAAAGCATTACTTCTTCCAGGAACACCAATCAATAGGCGATAAGTCGGACTTAACGTTTCGACATCAAATTCTACACTTGCATTGACTACTCCATCACGATTATACCCGTAGGCTTTCAGTTCCGGATAATGTGTGGTTGCGACTACACGCGCCCCCTTGCTGTATGTTCTATCGAGAATTGATATGGCAAGAGCCGCTCCTTCTTGAGGGTCTGTTCCTGCTCCAAGCTCGTCATAGAGAACAAGGCTATCGTGAGTAACGTCCTTTAAAATCTGTACAATATTCACCATATGGGAAGAGAAAGTTGATAAGCTTTGTTCAATCGACTGCTCATCGCCAATATCAGCGAAAACGTTAGAAAAAACAGCGAGCTCTGAACCATCTAATGCGGGAACTTGAAGCCCAGTCTGGGCAAGTATGGTACATAAACCAATCGTTTTTAATGTAACCGTTTTCCCCCCGGTATTAGGCCCTGTAATCACAATAGTCGTGAAGTCTCCCCCTAAGAAAATATCGTTAGCAACGGCTTCCTCCATTGCTAATAATGGATGTCTTGCTTTATGTAGTTTAATGAAGCCTGCGTCATTCACTTTCGGTTTTGTTCCTTTAATTGTTTTACCATATTTTGCTTTTGTGAACATAAAGTCTATTTGGGCAAGTATCCCTACTATAACAAGGAGTTCCGCACCGTGCTCACTTACTTTTCCTGATAGCTCAAGGAGAATTTTTTCGATTTCTTCCTGTTCCTTTAGCTTCCATTCTCGCAAGCTATTGTTTAAAACCACAATTGCCTCTGGTTCGATAAATAGCGTTTGTCCTGAAGCAGACTGGTCATGAATAATCCCACCATAGTGACTACGGTATTCTTGTTTGACCGGAAGAACAAATCGATCATTTCGAATCGTCACTATCGCGTCTGAAAGCATCGTTTGTGCGTTTTTGGAACGGACCATTCCTTCTAGCTTTTCACGAACGCGACTCTCATTGATTCTCAACTGGGTTCGGATACTTCTTAAGTTAGAACTGGCACTATCCAACACCGAGCCATTTTCATCAATCGCTTCTTTAATTTCCTTCTCTAGAGGAGTTAAAATTGACATTTCATCAATTTTTTCTTGTAGAATCGGCAGATTCTCCCTTTCTTCTATTAGCTTTTCAACAAATAGACGAAGCATTCGGCTTGCATAGATGGTGCTAGCTGTTTCGACGAGCTCTTGTGGACTTAAGACCCCACCGATCTCAGCTCTTTTCACGTGGGGACGAATATTAAATATTCCTCCTAACGGAATATTCCCCCTTAACCGAAGTACTGTTGCGGCTTCATCTGTTTCTGCTTGCCATTTTTGTACCTCTTGTAATGAAGAAGAAGGATATAAATTTTCTACCTTTTCCTGACCAAGAGAGGATGAGGCAAAGGACAATAATTGCTCCTTCACTTTATCAAATTCTAATGTTTTTAATACTTTTTTATTCATGTAACTCACTTCCTCCTACTTACCTTCTTTATGCCTATTTAAAAAAGCGACTAGTTCCTCTGGTTCCCTTGTGTTCAGTACATTCTCCGCTAAAATCCAGCCTTTTCTAGCTGTTTGGATACCTAATTCCATAAAAGCAAAATGCTCTGTGCTATGGGCATCTGTGTTAATGACCAGCTTTACGCCTGCCTCTTGTGCTTTTTTAATATTTTCAGAAGATAAGTCCAATCGATTAGGGTTCGCATTAAGTTCCAATGCGGTATTTGTTTTTGTCGCTAGTTCAATCAGCATATCCATATCAACATCATACCCTTCACGCCTGCCAATCAAGCGACCGGTCGGATGAGCGATAATATCCACATGGGCATTATCGAGTGCGGTGATTAATCTGTTCATAATCGTTTCTCTTGGCTGAGAAAAGCTCGAATGGATTGATGCAATCACGAGATCCAATTCTTCTAATAGATCGTCCTCATAATCTAGCGACCCATCAGGAAGGATATCCATTTCAATTCCGGAAAGAATCAAAATATCCTCATACTGTTCATTGAGCCTTCTAATTTCATCAATTTGCTTACGAAGTCGCTCAGGCGTTAGGCCGTTCGCTACCTTCAAATACTGAGAATGATCGGTAATCGCCATATACTGATAACCTAGTCTACGGCATTCCTCGACCATCTCAACAATGGAATATGCTCCATCTGACCAAGTGGAGTGCATATGTAGATCCCCTTTAATATCCTTAGAGTGAATTAATCCTTCCCACTTTGAAATTTGTTCAATTTCTTTACCATCTTCTCTTAATTCAGGTGGAATGAAAGGGAGATCAAAGTGAGCAAAAAATGCTTCTTCGCTCATAAAAGTTGTTACTTCACCTGTCTCTGTATTTTCAACACCGTATTCACTGATCTTCTCACCACGTTCTTTCGCCAGTTGTCTCATACGAACATTATGATCCTTCGATCCTGTAAAATGATGGAGTGCCGTCGCAAATTCATGTGGTGCCACTAAGCGAAAATCGACCGAAACTTCATATTCATAGTCAAACACTAGTGATATTTTCGTATCACCTGAAGCGATCGACTCTTTTATTCCATCTAATTTTAATAGTGATTTTTTGACCTTTTGAGGATCATTTGTGGAAATAATATAATCTAAATCCTTAATTGTTTCTCGGAGCCTTCGTAAGCTCCCTGCCCGAGAGAATGTTTCAATGCTGTCCAACTCACTTAGTTTTTGTTCCATTTTTCCTGCTATAGATAAGACATAAGCTATCGGTAGGCGACCTGGGCGAGTGCCAGATTTTTCGATGGCAGCTAGAATCTTTTCTTCTGTTTTTTTTCCAAAACCTGAGAGCGTTTGAACTTTGCCTTCTTCACATGCTTGCTTCAGATCATCTATGCTTTTTACTCCAAGCTCTTGATACAATTTCGCAATTTTCTTTCCACCTAAACCTTGAAGTTGAAGCAATGGTATCAACCCTTTAGGAACCTCTTGTTTCAATTCTTCCAGTACGGATGATGTTCCATCTGTTATGTATTCCATGATAACCGTTGCGGTTCCTTTTCCAATTCCACTTATTTTCGTTAGATCATCCATTTCACTTAGTGAACGATCATCATTTTCAAGAGCAGTTGCCGCTTTTCTGAATGCTGATATTTTGAAGGGGTTTTCCCCTTTCAACTCCATATAAATACCGATTTTCTCTAATAGTTCAATAATTTTTTTCTTATTCATGCTCACGATTTTCACTCCTATCGTTGGGCTTTGTTTCTTACCTTTATATTATCAGAAAGGGGTAATAAAAGAAAAACTTCTCTATACATAGAGAAGTTAAGAGGCTAAAACGTATTCAAACCACCATTCCTTTAGTTGGTCTGAAAGTATCGGCGTATGTTTGATCATGTTTTCAGCCATTACCGAGTCACTAATGGCCGTCTGAACGAACCCTACTGGTAAAAGAGCCGCAATATAAAGAAGGATAAAAACGATCAGATACATTTCAATGAAGCCTAACACTGCCCCAGCTCCGGAATTGAATTGTTTAAGAAGTGGAAATTGCGCTAAAAAGTCGAGCATTGATCCGATAATTTGCGTAATAATCTTGACGACAAAAAATATAATGGCAAAGGCTATGGCTCGATAATACGCTTGATCCATATTTGTTGCATCAAAAATCATACTTAACGTCGATTCCTCATTGAGTGCTGGATAGGGAATCCATAATGTCAATTTTGGTGCCAATTCATCGTGGTATAAATATGCCACTACAAACGCAATGATGAATCCTGTCATATGTATAAGTTGTAAAATGAATCCGCGACGTAATCCAATAAAAAACGAGATCACAAAAATGATAAGTAAAATTAAATCTAACATGACTTCTTCAGTCCTTTATTTTTTTTACTTCGTTCTCTAATTGCTCTATCTTCTCTTTTAATTTAAGATAATCATGTACAGCATTCACAGCAGTGAGGACTGCTAATTTATTGATGTCTAATGCAGGATTCTTAGAGCTAATTCCCCTCATCTTATCATCCACAAAGGTAGCGACTGAACGAACATGGCTGGTAGATTCAGTGCCTATAATGACATACTGTGTTCCATAAATATCTACTGTTGTGCGATTTTTCTGCTGTTCCGACAACTTTATAGCCTCCATTCTTCAGAATCCTAAACAATATGATACCATGAATATAAGGATTTTGGAAAAGAATTTTGTCTATTTAAGTCGCAACATCCAAAAGGAGTGATTATATTGAGTAATACTGTCATAAAATGCGATTCAACCACAATAAATCAGATGAAAAAAGCCTATCAATCCCACCTATCACTAAAACAGCCTCAGAGCACTGTATTCATGGCAAAGGTGCATGGGTGCACAATAACCGCCTACTCCTCAGGGAAAGTTCTCTTTCAAGGAGGGAGTCATGAAGAAGAGGCCAGAAAATGGGGAAATTCTCTCCCTTCCGCTAAAAAGAGCACTTCTTCTCCGAAAGGGTCGACAAAACTACCGCTTAACTTCTCCTCCCTTTCTGTCATGGGTTCGGATGAAGTCGGCACTGGGGACTATTTTGGGCCGATGACCGTCGTGAGTGCTTATGTATCGACTCAAAACATGCCGCTTGTTAAAGAACTTGGTGTACAAGATTCAAAGAATTTAAAAGATCCCCAAATCATCAAAATTGCTCAAGATTTATTGCATGTCATCCCGTACTCATTACTAATCTTACCGAATCCAAAGTACAATGAACTCCAAAAAAATGGCATGACACAAGGAAAGATGAAGGCTGTTCTTCATAATAAAGCATTACTCAATTTGCTCAAAAAGATGAATCCTGAAAAACCTGAAGCGATTCTTATCGATCAGTTTGCCGAAAAAAATGTGTATTACCGGCATCTTCAAGGACAAAAAGATGTTTGCAAAGAAAATGTATACTTTAGTACAAAAGGTGAGAGCGTGCATTTAGCGGTTGCTGCGGCATCTATTCTTGCTCGCTATGCCTTTTTAAAGGAATGGGATAAGCTTTCAGAAAAAGCGGGATTTACAATTCCAAAAGGAGCGGGAGCAGCAGTTGACAAGGCTGGGGCTCGCTTGATTCGTTCAAAGGGAGAACAAGCATTGTGGGAGTTTACAAAGGTCCATTTTGCCAATACTGGAAAAGCGAAGAAATTAGTATAACTTGTATCCCCTCTCTTGCTTACTGCAAGGGAGGGAATTATTAATGAAGGAAAACAGACAAACTAAAAATTAATTTGTGTCTATCCAAGGTAGGAAGCAGTTCTAGGAACACAATACACATGAAAAAGCCTATTGAAATAAGTGATGAAGTAAGCGTTCTCGGTCTTGAAAGAATTGTTGCATTAATGAATAGTGATTCGTTTCCTCTAGTGTTACCTCCTTCATTCCAACCTCAGTGATTTGCAGAATTTTCGCTTCTGGATAGGCCATAATGACCGGAGAATGTGTTGAGATAATCAGCTGTGAACCTTCCTCAACGAGTTCATGAATCCTTGCCAATAGACTCATTTGTCTCAAAGGTGACAAGGCCGCTTCAGGTTCATCTAAAATATACAAACCTCCTCCTTGGAAGCGATTCATAAATGCCGCAAAAAAAGATTCCCCGTGTGACTGCTCATGAAGAGATTTCCCTCCATAGGAATCAATGATTCGAGGACCACCACCCTCTTTGTCTAGTTCTTCAATATTCGTAGCGACATTATAGAAAGATTCCGCCCGGAAAAAGTAGCTATCCTTCGGCAGATATGCTCCCTTTGCAACGCGAAGATATTGATCGAGATTGGAATGAGAATCAAAGCTAGAGAAATTAAAATTTCGAGAACCACCTTCTGGATTAAACCCAAGCGATACTGCAATTCCTTCCAATAGCGTTGATTTCCCCATTCCATTCTCTCCTACAACAAAGGTTACATTCGGATGAAATACGATTTCTTTTAAGGTAGAAATCACAGGGAGATTCAGCGGGAACTTCTGGTACGAAGTGATACTCTCTTTCTTTAATTTCAGCGATCGTACATATTGGGTATTCGTTGATAATTTCATTTTTAACACCTCTAGTTCATTTATCAAGACTGTTTTCTGCAATGAATATTGCTTTTTTGGAGCAGTATATGATCCGTTTATAAACCGATTTCGAGGCATATTTTCGATCGGAATTCGCAGGAAATTGGAAGGTTCCACCAATCATTACATTGAAAAGCAATATTGGTTTAAGACTAATTTATTTAGGATATGTTAAGCAATTTAGACATGCCTAAATATTCCTTTTTTCAGAAAAAATCCATTACCGAAGAATAAACCAATACACACTCATAATTCCTACGTCTGCTAGAAAATGACTGATAATTGGTCCGATGATCGAGTTAGAATTTTCACTTAAATACCCCCAAACTACTCCTGCAAAAAACACTGGTATTACCGCAAAAATACTTAAAGGCCATTGAAATAAAGGCAGAACAACTAGAATATGATAGAGCGTGTAAAAGAAAGATGTAGTATAGATTGTTTGATGAGTTCCTAGGTTTTTCCGGAATTTTTGGTGTAAGGAGGCCCGCCAATAAACTTCTTCCAAAACCGGATTAATGACAAGAAGAATCCCTATGTACACTAGCCTCTCATTTCCAGTGAAACCCCATTGTCGAAGAATAGCACGTAGTTCCTCTACGTTAAAGAGGAAAGGATGTAGCCATTTTATCCCCATAAATAGACTGAGGAAAAATACCACACCGATACCAAAGCCAACTAGAGCAGAATTCTTCCAGTTTGGCTGATTGACCTTTAAACTCTTCCTATTTATAAGCAACATTAAAAATAACCAGCCATAAAACAAGAAAATCGTTAACCCTACAGACTCGAAAAGCTGAAGACCGATTCCTATCATGATCGTAGGACCAAACAGATACAAAAAATAGTACATGCTCTCCCTCTCTTCCTGTTAAGGACTATCACATTCAATCGCATGTAGCCCAAACTCTAATTGTACATCTAACGGCTCTCTTTGATCGATAAAATCACTTAGCCCTGTTTGTAGACCAGTATGAAAAAAGACAAGAGGATTCCCTAGTCCTAATCTCTCCGAATGTAATATCATCCAATCATCTCTTTAAAATAATCTATTGTTAAATTATAACACTTCTATGTTTCCTTTTGAGTTGTTTTCTGTTCGAATAAATATGAGTCAACCAGCATGAGGAATGATTTCCTCTTGTTCATTGACTCTCATGGTAATTAGTATTTTCTATTTTCTTTATGAGGTGGTTTAGGTGGATCTGGTGGTCCAATTACGACCCCATCAGTCCCTTCAATTGGTTTTAGTGCCCTTGCCATATCTCTTGGATCAATATTATAGGCTTGTTCATAAACTTCAAGCGGAGTTCTCGTTAACATCGTCGATCCTTCCTGGGTTTGAAATTGATCATTATTAAAAAATAACAAGAGCTCCGTGTCATCTGAATCGGCCGAAATCCAGTGCCAATATCCCATCGGAATAAAGACCGTCTCTCCTCGTTTCTTTAAGTTTAACGTTTGAACTTTATTTGTGTTCGGATCTAAAATCCCAACAGTAGCTGATCCAGAAATTAAATAATCTAACTCCCATGCATTCGTGTGCCAATGTGGTTCACGAATAAAACCCTTTGATAATCTAAGCTCGGCTATCGCCCCACCAATCATAGCTGGCATTTGAGTTGATGTCAGTTGAAAAGCAATATTTTCTGGATTTCTCTCAAATAATACACTGTTTTCGATATCATAAAATAAATTTGGAGTCCCCTTGCCAGTAAGATTTCGATTATCTGTAATATATCCTGATGTCGGATTTGTCATTTTATTTCCCTCCTTTACCCTTACTAACTACTAGTTTATGTGATGGAATTAAAATAGATTGGGTGCTTGTCCATGATGAGGTATTTTCTTAAAATTTCACCCTTCCTTGGAGGAATAAAGACACTAAATAGGGGACCGAAAACATGCTTTTCTCTCACCGTAACCTCCCCCCTTCACCTATGGTGACTTTCAGTACTGATTTAAAAATACCTTTATAATCTATGACAATGTCTCTTTTTTCATGATAAACTACTAGTACTTAACAAAGAACGAGAGGAATAGCTTATGCCTGATTGGTCTTATCATGTAATTTTTCAACCTATCTTAACGAAACTCTCACCCTCTACTTCACGAGAATTCATTCACCGTGGAATGAATACGATTGCTTCCTTACCACTTGGTCCTCATATCATAAATTTTCTCGGCCGTGAAGAGAGTTCTCCGTATTTAAAGCGCTCATTAAATGGGATTGAGCTAAAAAATCCTGTCGGTCTTTCAGGAAAAATCGACCCCTTGCAGTCTGGGACGAAAGCATTTTCCAATTTAGGTTTCGGATTTCTAGAAATTGGGCCTCTTACCATAGCACCGACAAAAACTGAAAAGCAGCCCATTGTTGATCGAAAAAAACAACAAATTATTTTTCCTGATAGCTCTCCTTCTATTGGACTATTGGCCACGATTGAGAAGCTGAAAAAGTTAAGAAAAAAGCAGCCATTACTTTTGAGACTATCGGGACGTCCTTCTGAAATAAATGAGATGATTCTACAACTAGAACCGTATGCGGACGGGTATATTATCGAATCGTTCGAGACTAACTTTATTTCCAGTCCGACCAAACCCCTTTTTATCGGAATATCGCTTGATCATCTTGCTAAAACCGATTTTGAATTGCTGAATTCATGTGCCGGAATCGTCATTAATTCTGGAGCTGGGACATTTCAAGATCTTTTGAAAAACGTTGAAAATTGGAGAAAAAGGGGCTTTCAGCAAAGTATTATTACATCTGGAGGAATAGTAGAACCGGAGAATGCGTTACAGCTATTGAATGCCGGTGTGGATGCTGTAATGCTATCTGATGGATACGTTTTTTCTGGACCTGGACTAACGAAACGGGTTAATGAAGCTCTAGTTTCAAGTGTTCTAGTAGAGTCTTCTCCTCAAAAGGGTTGGTTCTCTTATTGGATATTTGGGTTGTTTATTTTCCTTGGAGGCTTACTCGCTCTCCTTTTTAGTCTCACATCGATTATTCTTCCTTATGATGAAGCATTTTTAAATATGAAGAAGGAAGTCATTTGGCAATTCAACGATCGTATTATGCTCTTCATGGCCCATGATCGAATGACGCTTGCCGGAACGATGATTTCAGGTGGGATTGTGTATATGACACTTGCCTATTATGGCATACGGCAGAAATTAAGATGGGCCAAACAAGCGACAGATGTTGCTGCTATCATTGGCTTTTTAGGAATATTCTCCTTTATTGGTTTCGGATATTTTGATTGGCTACACCTATTGTTTTGGCTCATTTTATTGCCTTTTTTTCTTTATGGATTCTTTCAAACAAGAGGAATATGCGGGACACCTTCCTCTTCGAACCGAAAAAATGATTCATCATGGTATCGCTCTTTATTTGGTCAATTCTTGCTTGTCCTGTTAGGATTTTCCTTTGTGGTCGGTGGTGTTGTTATTTCGACCTTTGGTGTTACCTCTGTGTTTGTTCCCACTGATCTATTGTATATTTGTATGACTCCCGAACAACTACAACAGTTTAACCAAGACTTAATTCCTGTCATGGCTCATGACCGGGCTGGGTTTGGAAGTGCGTTATTAAGCGTCGGTTTACTTGTATTAATGCTTGCTCTTTGGGGCTTTCAACAAGGAAACAAATGGGTGTGGTGGACATTTTTCGTCGGTGGGCTTCCGGCTTTTATTTCTGGAATCTACATCCATTATGCCATTGGCTACACGAGCTTTGTTCATTTACTTCCTGCTTATTTTGCAATTGGACTTTATGTTGGAGGATTGCTTTTAAGTTTTTCTTTTTTTCATAAGCTCCGTTAAATATCTTTGTTGAATTTAGCCGCTGGACGCTACCATACCGCTCCAACGAACATTTTACCAAATTTCACCAAATTCAACCATATCTCTTAACACACCATTTTCATAAGAACGGTTCATTTCACTAGCGGTTTTAAAGAGAATTCGGGGACTTCTACTGAAGAGAAGTCCCCTTTCATTGTTCTGTTAGGTTCATCATATAAAAGCATTACTAAAATAGTATTATTTCCTTGATTACCTCCACCTTACTTCATCAATCCACCTCGTTCAAAAACATATACCCATCCATTCAAAGGCGATCGATAAGAGGGACCACGAAAACCACGACGGATTAATTCTTTCCTCATAAAAATCATGATGCCACCATGGCCGACAATAAGAGTATCTTGGTTTGTTTTAACTACTTGATCGACTACTGTTTTTACTCGTTCCAAAATTTCTTGTTTGCTCTCAGGCTGTGAACGATGATTCAACCACCAGGCACCTCGGATTAATCCCATATGTAAAAAATAAGGAAACTTGAACTTCG
Source organism: Bacillus sp. 2205SS5-2 (assembly GCF_037024155.1). Classification (NCBI taxonomy): domain Bacteria; kingdom Bacillati; phylum Bacillota; class Bacilli; order Caryophanales; family Bacillaceae; genus Bacillus; species Bacillus spongicola. Next base: position 2,149 of record NZ_JAYKTS010000048.1, on the reverse strand, counting down.
AATGAAAGAGAGGGGCAATGCTGATTTCTCTAAGCTCCTCCAAATAAATAACAGAACCACTATACGTTTTTTCTGCGGTTTTCACCGCTCTCGTTAAATCGCTCGCATAACATTGCTGCCATTCCACTCCACAAAGATCTACTTCATTTTCTACGACTTCCGATGCATCATAGTCTTCTACCCACTTCATTAATTCATCTGTAGAAACGGATTTTTCCGGATACCCTCTTTTTACTTTGAAATGTCTTACGAGTCCGATTTTCACTGATCCCTCTCCTAAATAATAGAATATTCACATAGTTTAATGATACTACAATTCAAGAGAATATAGGGACTCAAAAAAGAGAGTAAGGACGTTGATGAATAGACGCGATAACGCGGGAGTAAAATCCTTACTGTTGGTTTGGAATAAAGTTTAAACAAACACATTTCACAAATCTTAATATTATCACTAACAAAAAGAAGCCATTTTGAAAAAAGATTGATTAAAATGGCTTCTTCTCCTGAGGGTTAAATATTGATTTTTCTACCTGTGTTATTTCACAATCGCTCCCTTTACTTAAATAAGGAATTATTTCACCAATCCTTTTCCATTATGATGAAATTATAGTCTTTTCCTCTTATATTGTTTTGAAAGTTTCCCTTTGTATTAAAGCTTGCCTTTTCATAAACTTTGATTGCCCGCTTATTAAAGTCAACAACTGCCAGCTCTAAGTGGTCATATCCTAGAAGCTCTCTCCCTTGTTCAGCTATTCTTTGTATAAACTTTAAACCGTTCCCTTTTCCTGTCAGAGAAGGTTTCATTTGCACACCTACCGCTATAACCTCTTCAGGAGATTCCCCAACATTAAAGAACTCACAGTTTCCAATTAAGTTCCCTTGATCATTAATGACTGAATAATAATTATCAGAATCTACACTTTCAAGGAACGCATTTATTTTTTCCCCTTGAATATTATTGTCATAAAAAGAATATACGCCATTAAATGTCCAAGTAATGAACTCATTAACATCTTCTTTTGTTCTCTTCCTAAGTTTATAAATCATAATTTGCAGCCCCTTCCTATACTTATCCTTATTTTATAACCCGTGGACCTCCTACGCTTCCTAATTTCTGGTTATGTAGTAATTTTGAGACAGCACTAAAAATGCCTAATGTAAATCGAACTTTTACATTAGGCATTTTGAAGAAACTTATTCTTTTTGTTTATATATGATTCTTTCTATACTCTTTGTAGATCACTAGTGTTGCATAAATAATGTTTGAATTTTCAGTTTTATCATTTTTTCTGTTTAGAGCCAAAAAAGGAAATACCCAACTAAAGGTGGCTCCGTTCATTTGTTAATTATTTACAATTAGACTCAAGTGACGACAACAATTTGGTTTTAAGGAATCGCTTTTCCTTCAATCTTCCTAATCCAAATATGTGCTGATTTCCAGAATGCAGCCTTTAGATAACGGCTAATCTGTAAGGTTTTTCGCTTACTTCCAGTTTCAATTTGTACGAGTACATGTAGGCAAAAAACAATCAATGCGATAAATACTTGATTTTGAATAGCCCATTCACTTTGACCATAGAATTTTTTGATGCTGAGATGTTGCTTGATCCATTTGAAAAATAGTTCAATCGCCCATCTTGATTTATACATCTCTGAAATTTCTTCAGCACTCAAATCAAAACGATTCGTGATTAAGTGAAGGATATTTCCTTTTGTATCTAACACTTTTATTAGGCGAAAGTAATTTTCAGCACGGTTTTGAGTGGTACCTATCAACACCATTTGATCGGACAAAACAGCGGAATCCTCGACTAGTTTAAAATCATATACATCCCGTATAACAGCGTTTTTCCTTAACCTAGAAAGGAAGAAAAATCCTTCATCTGTCATGCGATCAAAACGCTCGTAATCTAGGTATCCACGGTCAAACACATACATGCATTCTCTGTCATCTACCATGATTTCGAGTTGACCACGATCATGTTCTTTTGCCGTTGTCATGATGGCTTTTTCAGGATAGGAAGTCCCTTTTTCCATAAACACAAGGCGTAGATGCAACTTTACACCAGCCTTTGTTTTACGGAATTTTGCCCATCTATGATTGGTTAAATTAAGTGGCAATGTGCTTGAGTCGATAATTTTTAATGGC
>NZ_JAYKTS010000047.1 GCF_037024155.1 Bacillus sp. 2205SS5-2 | reverse complement strand
GCCCAAAATCCGACTAATTCCAACTAGATCAGAGAAAATCACATCAAAAGAAGAGAAAACACCTATCCTTTTTCCAATCATATTGAAAAGAAGACCGTTTGGGTTACATATTTAGTTTAGCAAGGAAGTATGAATAATTCAGGTAAGTTTATTTTCTTTATCCGCATCTCGAGGTCTATTGCTAGGAAGAAATTCATTTGCTAGTTTAGAAGGAATACTAATGAGGCTGGTCGTCTATGGTGTGATGATGTTGGGTATTTTCCCCTTTCTCCCGTGGGTTCCTAAAAAAAGAAACTTCCTTTCTGATTATGGACAGAAAACAGCCTTTATTTATATCCTTCATTTACCGATAATAAAAGTGCTCCATAGTGTGGGCTGGTTTGAATCATTTTACATGTGGAAAATAGTCATCTCACCTGTTCTTGCTTTAGGTTTTAGCCTATTATTATGTTCAAAGCCTGTTTTGATTATTATGAATCCATTTATTGCAGGGGACATCGTCAATAAAGTTAGAGATACTATTCTTGTACTTCAGGGGTTAAAGTTAAGAAAAGGCTGTTTTCGCAAAGTTTGTGGCTTTTCGAATCAGTTTATCCTCTATGATATAGCTTTGTTTCGGGCATCAATCCTGAAACGGAAGATTTAATCAAAAATATGTTGAAATGTCCACAATGTATACGAAAAGAGCCTAAGAAAAAGAGAAGGTATTCAGTAGTTAAATAATAAATAACAAGTCTGTGCTCGGGTTGCTTGCGACCATCAAAAATCCACCATTTCAAAAATGAATGTTCAGGCACGGTTTGTAATGACGCGATGGGATAAAACAATCGGTCAAAATTTACTGCTTCCATTGCTCTTTGCGCAGAGGATTGAGGGGCATACTAACCTATTCTACTGATAAAAAATTAGAGCATTATCGGTTCAAATCTGATGGTAAAACACAATAAAATTATGTTCCATATCCAAAATGCAAATAACTACCTCAGCACTCACAAAAGCTGAATTGACTGATTTAATGGCATGGAAACTAAGTTCACCACCATTTTCTAGGGCATTATCATGCACCGTAAGTGAAGATACTACTGGACGTATGAACTTTGAAGAATCCAGAACTTAAGTTATGGTAAATATGATTGAGGAGAAATAGTATGCGGGAGAAAAGAGTAAGAGGAATTAAACGTAAATCTAAAAATCTTATAAAACGAATTGAAGAAAATACATCTGAGTTTCCAACAGAATTTCACAATGGTTACTGGCGTCTACTCCTACCAGTTGCTCAAGGCTTTATAAATTCTGTCAAAACGCCAAAAAAAACCAAAAGAGTCTGCATGCAAACTCTTTTAGCTAAAGCTGAACATCTTATTGAACTGAAGCCAAATGATAGAGAGAAATATCGAATAGTGGCCACAATTGTTTTACCTAATTTATGGAGTTCTCAAATTATTGTCTTTAAGGGTGACTCTTATTTTAATGAATTCTTTAACAGGAATGACGAATCTCAAAAATGGCTTCCTCTCTCTAATAATAGAAACATTCAAACTGAATGGGGATTAACCTTTCAAAAAGATTTACAAATATTAGGTTTTGAAGAATCAATTACTGACGAGGATCGATACTGCTATGAAGGTGAAATTTGGTTTATAGGGGAATTACACTAAACTTCAATGGGCTTCTAAATTCTCCTCTCCCTTCTCTGAATTAGAAAATCATCAATATTATAGGCTGTTTTCACAAAGATTACGGCTTTTCGAGTAGGAATATATCCAATGATTTGTATGACTTCGTGCTCTTTTCCTCATGTAAAATTCTCCATTTCTAGATAAAAAATAAGAGATCAGTCGAAAAAACCTTACTGCCTGTTTTTTCTTTGTGCCAGGACTCGAAAAGAGCCATAGTATTTAACAAAGCCATTTATAAAGAGAACAAGTAACTGCCACAAGAATACTTGGAGGGATCCATTTTCTTATCGTGAGACCAAAGAGAGCATGATTCTGCCTTTAACTTTAAATGGATCATCTATATATTAATCAGATTTCTTAGGATGGGTGCTTCTTTTGTCGAGGCTCTTTTCGTACATATTGTGGCTATTTCATCTGATTTTTGATTAAATCGCCCATTTCACTGTTGATTTCCATTAAAAATAGACGAAATGATGCCCGAAACAAAGAGAGATTACCGATTATAGTCTAGTACAAAATGCAACAAACTTTACGAAAACAGTCTAATTTAAATAAAAACTGAGATTTTAAACAGACTGGAAGAACTTTTTTACTTCAACAAAAATATTTGCAGGTATTCTAAAGGAATTTGATCTATTGGCTCCTATACCACCAATTCTCTACTTTCTTGAAACTAAACTAAAACACACAAATTCAATTGAATTTGTGTGTTTTTAACTACAATTAAGAGCGAGCTTTATCTTTTTTTATTTGTTTACTTCTTAACTGACCGCAAGCAGCATCAATATCGGTTCCCTGTTCAACACGAACTCCGCAGTTAATGCCTTGTTCCAAAAGGGTTCCGTAAAAGCTCACAATTGCTTCTTTCGTACTACGCTGGTATTGATTATGCTCATCAACTGGATTATATGGAATCAAGTTAACGTACGATAAATGACGTTTATTTTTGAGCAATTTCGCCAATTGAAGCGCCTCAGCTTTATGGTCATTTACATCACTGAGTAAAATATATTCAAAGGTAATCCGGCGATTCGTTTTCTCTAAATAATAATCAATCGCAGGCATTAACTTTTCTAATGGATATGCACGGTTGATTTTCATAATTTTTGTGCGTAATTCATTGTTTGGTGCATGCAAGGAAACGGCTAAATTAATCTGTAAATCTTCATCAGCAAATTGATAAATTTTATCGGCAAGACCACTTGTAGAAACAGTGATGTGGCGTGCACCTATAGAAAGACCTTTTTGATCGTTCACTACACGGAAGAAGTCCATCATATTATCATAATTGTCGAAAGGTTCTCCAATCCCCATGACCACGATGTGACTCACCCGCTCATCATTCCCTGCAGCATCAAGATGATGTTGCACATTCATAATCTGTTCAACAATTTCTCCACTCGACAAGTCACGATTTTTCTTTAAAAGACCACTTGCACAAAATGTACAGCCGATATTGCAGCCAACTTGAGTGGTGACACAAACTGATAGTCCGTACTTAAATCGCATTAAAACCGTTTCAATTAAATTGCCATCTTGAAGTTTGAATAGAAATTTAATCGTACCATCTTTGGATTCTTGCTTCACTTCTTGAACTAATGTTTGAATGTGAAAATAATCATCTAGAAGTTGGACACAGTTTGCATTCAAATTTTTCATTTGTGAAAACTGGGTGACTCTCTTTTTATATAACCAATCCCACACTTGTGCTGCACGGAATTTTTTCTCACCGTGTTGAACAAGCCAGGTTGTTAGTTGTTCTAATGTTAATCCGTATATGGATGTTTTCTCCATGTGAAACCCTCATTTCAAAACGTTACAATTTTCTACTTATCTATACTACTCAAAGATTGCGAATGAATCAAGTTTTTTAGCCCAGTTGTGAAAATTTGGCATTCCGGATTCCTGTATAAAAATTATGTTTTAAAACTAATAATCACCCTTTTAGAGTAGGTATAGGGTTTTATTCCCTACTTGCCAAAAAAGGACCCTCTAAAAGGATCCTTTTCTTCGTACATCTTTACATAAATTCTTTCACAAGTTCATCAAATGTTTCTGCTGACAGATTCAAATCATGCTGTGACAATGGTTCTTCACTATAGTGTTTCACGAGTTCTTGGTAAGAAGGTTGCTCTGAGTTTTGATAAATCAATCCGGTTACTAGCCCCTCATGTTTCATTAGTGTACTCATCGCTTTTTCACGATTTGTAGGATCATATTCTTCTATGTCACTCAATTTTGTTAAGTTCTCTTTAAACCACTCGTACGTATTAATTTTATTGTAAGTGACACAAGGACTGAAGACATTTATCAAGGAGAAGCCACTATGATTTAAACCTGCTTCAATTAAGGACGTTAATTCTTTTAAATCTGTGGAAAAACTTTGAGCTACAAATGTTGCACCAGCTGTTAAAGCCATCTCCATTGGGGCTAGGGCTGGTTCAATGGCTCCCTCAGGAGTAGATTTTGTTATAAAACCTGCCGCCGATCGAGGAGAAGTCTGCCCTTTCGTTAATCCATAAATCTGATTATCCATCACAATATAAGTGATGTCGACATTCCTGCGGATTGCATGAATTGTGTGTCCTAGTCCAATGGCAAATCCATCGCCATCACCACCGGAAGCGATGACTTTTAAATCACGATTGGCCATTTTTACGCCTTGAGCAATCGGAAGCGCACGTCCGTGAATGCCATGGAGACCATAGGAATTGATATAGCCTGAAATTCGGCCAGAACATCCTATCCCAGAGATAACAGCCAATTGTTCAGGTTCTAAGCCATTATTAGCTGCTGCACGCTGAATGGCAGCTTGGACAGAAAAATCACCACAACCTGGGCACCAATTGGGTTTTACATTATTTCTAAACTCTTTAAAGGTCGCCATTTAGTTCAACTCCTTGCACTTTAAATGAATTTCATACGGCAGGAAAGGCGTACCATCATATTTCGTATAGCTCGAAATTTTCCCAGCATATCCTACATTCATTTTGATAATATTCGCTAGTTGACCTGTAGCATTATTTTCAATAACAACCACTTTATTTGAATTTTGCACAAGCGGTGTCAGTTCATCTGTTGGAAATGGATGGACTTGACGTATATGCGCATGATTAACGCGTATACCATCCTTCTCAAGTCGTTCCATTGCTTCTTCTATCGCTCCACGTGTAGAGTTAAAGCCAACAAGTAATAAATCAGCTTCTCCGTGCGGGGCATTTACATGAACAGGATTGGCAAAGCCAATATTATTCACCTTTCGCATCCGTTTATCCATTTGTGCTTTACGGTTTGCTGGTGATTCAGATGGCCTGCCTGTTTCATCATGCTCTACACCTGTTACATGATGAATACCATTTTTCATTCCTGGAATTACTCGAGGGGAAACTCCCTCTTCGGTCACTTCATAGCGCTTGAAGTATTTTTTCGCTTCAAGTTCATCAAGTTCTGTTTCGTCGGTTTTGAGTTTTCCGCGACGAATTTCAACTTTACTAAAATCAAGGAGCTCGACAGATTGTTTCCCAAGAGACAACTGTAGATCGGACAAAATGATGACTGGACACTGATATTCTTCCGCTAAATTGAACGCTTCAACCGTGTCATAGAAGGCTTCCTGTACAGTACTTGGCGCTAGAACAATTTTCGGAATTTCTCCATGTGTACCATAAATCATAGCCATTAGATCAGACTGTTCTTGCTTTGTAGGCAAGCCCGTTGAAGGACCACCACGCTGGGTATCAACTACAACAAGCGGTGTTTCGGTCATACCAGAAAGACCAATGGCCTCCATCATTAACGATAACCCTGGACCCGCTGACGCTGTAAAAGAACGGACCCCAGCATAATTAGAACCAATCGCCATCGTTGCAGCAGCAATTTCATCTTCTGTTTGAATGACAGCCCCACCAACCGTTGGAAGCTTCTTAATCAAATACTCCATTATTTCAGAAGCAGGAGTAATCGGGTACGCCGCCATCAGACGAACACCACCGGCTAAAGCACCTAAAGCGATCGCATCATTGCCAATCATGAACATCCGCTGATTTCCATCGGCCGGTTCTAATTCCAATTCTCCCACTTTTTCGCCCATTTGTTCGGTCATTATTGCATAACCCAGGCGAACAGCTTCCATATTTTTCTCTACTACTGCTTCCCCTTTGCGTCCAAATATTTCTTGAACCACATCATAAAAAACAGACGGTTGCAGATTTAGCACTGCACAGGTTGCCCCTACTGCTACCATGTTTTTCATCAAGGACGTTCCAAGCTCAGTAGCGATTGCTGTAAAGGCTACTGAATAGAGGGAAGCGTCTGAGTCTTCAGGGTTTACAGGCTTGAATTTACTGTCGGCAATGATAATGCCTTTATCATGAAGCTCTTTATAATTGACATCGATTGTTTCTTGATCAAATGCCACAAGGATATCTAAATCATCCGCAATCGCGCGAACTTGTTTCGTACTTACTCGAATCTTGTTGTTAGTGTGTCCTCCCTTTATGCGAGAAGAGAAGTGACGATAGCCATATAAATAGTAGCCTAGGCGATTTAAAGCCATAGAGAAAATTTCTCCTGTACTTTCAATTCCTTCACCTTGCTGGCCACCAACTTTCCATGAAAGTTGCTGAATCATTAACAAAACACCCCTTTTAAACACGTTCATAACGTAAACTTACTCATTTAGTTTATCATTTTTTGTTAGCAACTACTAGAATTTCTCCTTTATATAAGCTAGAAAAGAGGAGAAATCAAATGTAAGCCTTTTCATTTGATTCTTCCCCGTTTCTCGAATTTTTCCGAAATCAAAAAAACAATTTCTCTAGTTAATAGAAATTGTTTTTTTGAGGTAAATGAATCCTCTCCCTCGAACTGAAGATCTCTCCCCTTTATTAAGGCAATGCATTTATAAAATTTCCGAATAAAAACTTGTTAACCTGTGCTGGCGAATAGTATCGGTGTAACTCGTGAATCAAACGATCGTAGTCTTTAAAAGAGCTCAATCCTGGAATGGTTTCGTCAATGCCATCAAAGTCAGATCCAAACCCAATATGATTGGCCGCCCCAAGCTCACAAAACCGTTCGATGTGGCGAATAAGATCCGTAATGGAAGACTGTCCACTATTATTCACAAAAAATGGAACAAAGGTCATTCCAATACATCCCTTTTTGCTAACGATTGCTCTCACTTGATCATCTCGTAAGTTTCGTGGATGGGGGCAGATAGTATAAGAATTCGAATGGGATGCAACAGGGTACTTCGCGCGTTCAATTGTATCCCAAAAAGCTCGATCGCTTAAATGAGAGACATCGGTCCAATATTTATATTGATTAATCGTTTGGATGACACCCTCCCCAAACCTTGTTAGACCGGCTCCTCTCGTTTCCATTGCTCCATCCGCCACTTCATTTGCCCAATTCCATGTAAGCCCGACAGACGCCACTCCTAGCCGCAGAAGGGTGGTTAGTTTTAACAGATCCCCTTCAATAGCTTCACAACCTTCTAATGTCAGCATAGCACCTACTTCGTGCTCGAGTAAGTTTTCAATGTCATTCCTTGTCTTAACCATTTTCATAAATGGGTGTGGCGCTAACACGCGTTCATAAAATAGGTCGATCATTTTCAATGCCGCTTTAAATCGCTCACCTGGCACAAGACTCGGGGGCAGAAAAATGGCAAATAACTGGACCTTACTTTGATGACTTTTTAATTGTTTTGCCGTTATATGTAACTCCTCTGCATCTGTGAACTTAAGCGATGGTTGTTGAAATAATTTATATAAAACGTCACAATGGGCATCAAAAATCAAAGCATTCACCTCCATTTCCAGTTGGTAAATATTCCTATAGGGGGGCTGGTCTTTTCCCCCTGTAAATGGTTAATTGAATGCACCAAGACCCACTAGCTATTCACGAATAACTAGTTCACCTTGAAATTCCTAGATAGAGTAAGATTATTAAGGAAAATTCAGAGGGACACTATCAACCTAACTATTTTATCTATAGGCTGTCTTCGCAAAGTTTGTTTTTTTCGGATCAGGCTACAAATATTAATATCCCTTTGATTCGGAGTATCCTTTCGTCTATATCTTATGGGAATCATTTACAAAATAGAGGATTTCAGCTAAAAATAGACTAAGTTCCTTTCTAAAAGACGATAAATATTTATCCTCTACTACGCAAAAAAGTCTGTAAACCATTCTTGGATTTACAGACTTTTACGTTTATCTTGGTTCAATTATTAATTTTATCGCAGTTCTTTCCTCATTATCGATCATGATATCGGTAAAAGCCGGAATACATATTAAATCAACACCACTAGGTGCAACAAATCCCCTTGCAATGGCTACAGCTTTGACCGCTTGATTTAATGCTCCTGCTCCGATTGCCTGTATTTCAGCCTTTCCTCTCTCACGAAGAACACCGGCAAGTGCACCAGCCACAGAATTAGGATTAGATTTTGCTGAAACTTTTAATATTTCCATTCCTTTTCCTCCTTGTCTTTTCCCCAAACCGAATACTTGGTAAAACTGATTCCATTGCTACTATATTCATGAAATCTGAAAACTATTCCAGCTTGTACAAAAAAGAGGAGAAGCTTGTGATATCAAGGAACATTTCTTAATACCTTTTACTCTTACTTAGTAGAACTTGATTTTTGTAATTACCAATCCTAACTTTAAGAGAGATGTAGTTAAGTACTTGAGTTGGTTATATGAAAAGAGCATACCCGTCAATAAACGGTGATATAGCCTTGTTTCAGGCATCATTTCGCCCATTTTTGATGGAAATCAACAATGAATGGGCGATTTAACCAAACATCAGATGTGATAGCCACAATGCATATGAGAAGAGCCATTCGGAAAGGAACTTTTTTGTGAAATCAACCTAAATCACAGGTAAAAGGGATGATCGTCATTAATTAAAATACGTTGAATTTTCTTCGCATTTCCGGTCTTTTCATTAATGTCAATCAAACATGCACTCAGTTGCGTTCGTCCTTCTTTAGGGACTTCAAAACGTGTAGGTAATGACGATAAAAATCGACCAATGACTGCTTCTCGTTCCATCCCTAAAATGCCATCATAAGGTCCCGTCATTCCTACATCCGACAAGTACGCCGTCCCACTAGGTAAAATACGTTCATCCGCAGTCTGTACATGAGTATGCGTCCCAATTACTGCCGTCACTCGTCCATCTAGATACCAACCCATCGCTTGTTTTTCACTCGTTGCTTCCCCGTGAAAATCGACAAAGATAATATTGGTTCTTTTTTGTGCTTCTTCAATTAACTCATCAGCTACTTGGAACGGACAATCCAAAGCAGGCATAAATGTGCGAGCTTGCAGATTAATTACTGCGATTTCTAGCGCATTAAATTTCTGAAAAACAAGTCCCTGTCCTGGTGCACCATAAGGGAAATTTGCCGGACGAACCAATGATTTCGCTCCGTCAATAAAATCATAAATTTCACGATTGTCCCAAGCATGATTACCTAACGTTACTACATTCGCACCCGATTCAAGAAATTTACGATATATTTTATCGGTAATCCCTCGGCCTCCGGCGGCGTTTTCACCATTTACAATCGTAAAATGTGGTCGATATTTTTCTTTTAATTTTGGAAGATACGTCTCAATCATCTCTCGACCAGGTGATCCGACGACATCTCCGATAAATAATAGTTGCATAGAAAAGCCCTCTCTATTTTAAAGTTCTCGACTATTTTACCATAATTCTATGTTTTGACACCAATGCGATTCATTGCACTTGCATTCCTCATTTATGCAAGTGAACCAATAGTGATTAATTGTTACTCATCATAATCTAAAATGAAAGAAAGCATTTTAAGCAAAATATCACTTTGGAAATTCTCGCTACTCTCCAGAAATATCACTACAGCCTATTTTCTATTAGACCGTCATTAACAACAAAAAACTGTTAGAGTTTTCACTCTAACAGTTTTTTTATTTTGCATATTCTACTGCTCTTGTTTCACGAATAACGGTTACCTTAATATGCCCTGGATAATCTAATTCTTCTTCAATTCGCTTTCTAATATCTCTTGCTAATCGATGTGCATCTAAATCATCAATGCTTTCTGGGCGAACCATGATTCGAACCTCACGGCCGGCCTGTATGGCAAATGATTTTTCAACACCTTCATAGGATTCAGAAATATCTTCAAGCTTCTCTAGGCGTCGAATATAGTTTTCCAACGTTTCGCTTCTTGCTCCTGGGCGTGCTGCAGATAAGGCATCAGCAGCAGCTACTAGAACAGCGATAACTGAGGTTGGATCCGTATCCCCGTGATGAGAAGCAATTGAATTGATAACAACAGGGTGCTCTTTGTACTTAGTTGCTAACTCTACACCGATCTCTACATGGCTTCCTTCAACCTCATGATCAATGGCTTTTCCAATATCATGAAGTAATCCAGCACGACGAGCGAGATTCTCATCTTCGCCTAATTCCGCCGCAAGTAATCCAGATAAGAAAGCTACTTCCACTGAATGTTTTAGCACGTTTTGACCGTAGCTTGTACGATACTTCAGTCGACCTAGGATCTTAATCAAATCTGGGTGTAGCCCGTGAACTCCCACTTCAAATGTGGTTTGTTCCCCTACTTCGCGAATGTATTCATCCACTTCACGTCTTGATTTTTCAACCATCTCTTCAATACGAGCAGGATGAATCCTTCCGTCTTGAACAAGTTTTTCAAGTGCAATTCGGGCGGTTTCACGACGGATCGGGTCAAATCCTGATAAAATAACGGCTTCCGGTGTGTCATCAATGATTAGATCAATACCTGTAAGCGTTTCAAGTGTACGAATATTTCGACCTTCACGACCGATAATCCTACCCTTCATCTCATCATTAGGTAGATTGACTACCGAAACTGTTGTTTCTGCAACATGTTCTGCTGCACAACGTTGGATCGCTAGAGAAAGAATTTCTTTAGCCTTCTTATCTCCATCTTCCTTAGCACGATTTTCATACTCTTTTACCATAATAGCAATATCATGGGAAAGCTCGCTTTCTACACGATCTAGAATGATTGATCTTGCTTCGTCCCTTGTTAGACCTGAGATACGTTCAAGTTCTGTTTGTTGGGATCGTATCATCTCGTCCACTTTGCTTTCCGTCTCTTCAATATGTTGTTGTCTGTTTATCAGAGTATCCTCTTTACGCTCTAAAGTCGTCTCACGTTTTGAAAGGGATTCGTCTTTTCGATCAAGATTCTCCTCTTTATGCATTAACCGATTTTCCTGTTTTTGCAATTCATTTCTTCGTTCACGAAGTTCACGTTCTGTCTCAGTTCGAAGCTTATGATTTTCATCTTTTGCCTCTAACAGCGCTTCCTTTTTAAGTGCTTCCGCTTCTCGCTTGGCATCTTCAAAAATTTGCTCTGCAGCATGTTTTGCCCCTGAAATTTTAGCTTCCGCAATCGATTTACGTATAAAATAGCCAACAACTACACCTACGATTAGGCCAAGCAAAATGGAGATGATGAATATAATTGGATTGTCCATCATTTCACCTCCTCTTGCTATGAACTTTAACTCATGTTTTTAACATGTCGGCTGCTACATTGGTTCATATTTTTCAATATACAGCTCTAATTTTTTCAAATACTCATTGAAAAATTTAAAAATTATACAAGTTAATTTTAAGTGCGCAGATTTTTATTGTCAAGGGGTACGCAATGATAAAGGAAATCTATTCCACGAAAAGGCCCAGCTCCAAGCTGGGCCTTCCGAAATTAAATGTCCAATTCGTCCTGGCCTTCATCGGTCACTGAAGCGTCTAAGCCATAGTGGTCACGAATCTTCATCATAATTTCATGACGAATTTCTGGGTTTTCTTTTAAAAATTGCTTGGCATTTTCTCGTCCTTGCCCTAAACGTTCTTCGTTATACGAATACCAAGAACCACTTTTTTGAACGATTTCTAACTCTGAGCCTAAATCGATAATTTCGCCTTCTTTTGATATCCCTTCACCATACATGATATCCACTTCGGCTAAGCGAAACGGCGGAGCTACTTTGTTTTTCACGACTTTGATTCGTGTTTTATTCCCGACCATTTCATTACCTTGTTTCAAGGTTTCTCCACGACGAACTTCTAAACGAACAGAAGAATAGAATTTCAGTGCACGACCTCCTGGTGTCACTTCAGGATTACCAAACATCACACCGACTTTTTCACGAATCTGGTTAATAAAAATCGCAATAGTATTCGATTTATTAATCGCACCAGAAAGCTTACGCAGAGCTTGTGACATTAAACGAGCTTGTAAACCTACGTGAGCGTCTCCCATTTCGCCTTCAATCTCTGCCTTAGGTACAAGAGCAGCAACAGAGTCAATGACTAAAATGTCTACTGCACCACTACGTACAAGGGCTTCAGCGATTTCAAGCGCTTGTTCTCCTGTATCAGGTTGAGATAATAGAAGTTCATCAATATTGACGCCCAATTTTTGTGCATAAACTGGATCTAAAGCATGTTCTGCATCGATAAAAGCAGCTTGACCACCTTGAGCTTGTACTTCAGCAATCGCATGAAGGGCAACCGTTGTTTTACCTGAACTTTCAGGACCGTATGTTTCAATAATTCGACCTCGAGGGTACCCACCTATCCCTAACGCTGCATCCAATGCTAGTGAACCACTTGGAAATGTAGAAATTCGACGTTCTGCTTGCTCTCCAAGTTTCATAATGGATCCTTTACCAAATTGCTTTTCTATTTGTTTTAGCGCCATATCTAAGGCCGCTTTACGATCACTCATACATATTTCCTCCTCTATACTCTCATTCTATTTCTTCGTTATATTAGATAAACTATCTAATTCAAAACCTTTCTCTACTATAAACCACTTTTAAACATTTGCCAAGTAAAAAGACGAATAAATGTTCGCTTTTTGCTGTAATAAATCCCCAATTATTATCCCGTCAATTCCCTCACTACTTCATGTAAAAGACAGTCTCGACAAACATTTTTGTTTTTTAGTACGCCCTTTGTCTGAAAAAAATAATATATAATCATCGCTAAATTAATTAGCTTGGGGGAAATAAATCAGTCTCAAACCATTATTGAGCTTGAAATGAATTTTTTTCATGGTAGATGGTGGCGGTGAGATCGCCGCCATGAAATCTTTCGTATATATTGTTGCTATTGATCCCTCTTTTTGGGTAAGCATCTACATTTGCAGAATAAACATTCAAATAATTACAAAAACAGTGACTTGAAACCAGTCTATATCATAGTTTTGAGACAGCTTCGAAAACAACAAAACCTCCTATTCTACTAGCATACTAAATAAGAATTAAAATCGTAATCTAATACTACTGAATAAATAATAGAGGATCCTTAACAACATGAAAATCACAAAACTATTCTTAATTGGTTCATAGTACATTACAATGGGGTAATCTTTTTTTGGCTTTATATGGAGGGGTGGGCGAGATATCCTGTCACAAATAAAAAACATTTCGCTTTGAAGTCAAGCTTCTTATTGCATGTCCATCAATGCTACTCTCCACAAAAAGTGCGAATAGCCATATTTTTTTGAACAAAATTACACCTAAAATGAAAAATTCCTTCAGACGATACTGGCCTGAAGCACGCAGTTTACTAGTCTCCTGGTTGATCTTCTTCAAAGGAATTTTCATCTAGTTGTTCACCTTATATTTCGCATTATTGAATGACTGAGATTGATAAGTCTATATTAACAGAATTGTTTAACACAGCTAATTCAATAAAGCCCATTTCTGTCCTAAGAAATGGGTTCACAGATTATTTTTGTAATTGTTTCAATAAATAGTAGCATCCATATTTTACAGCACGCATTCGAATTGATTCACGATTCCCAGCAAGCTGAAGCGAATAGACGTTCGTTTTTTGTCCTTTGATGGCTAAACCGATATAGACAGTCCCCACTTCTTTCCCTTCACTTGAATTTGGTCCCGCGACACCCGTAAAGCTAATTCCTAGATCACTGTTCATTTTGTTACGTATATTTCCTGCAAGTTCAGCAGCACATTCGCCACTTACCGCTCCTTTTGAGGACAGCGTTTCTGTAGAAACATCTAAAAAATTTTGCTTCGCATCATTGGAATAACAAACGATTCCACCAAGAAAGCTTGCGCTAATCCCTGCATATGAGGTAAGGGCTGAACTAAACATACCACCTGTTAAACTTTCAGCTGTCGCAATTGTTTTCCCTTGCTTCTTTAAGAAATGGACAACTTCATTCATCAGAGAAGTATCATTGTACCCATATAAGTATTCACCTACACGCTCTGTGATCCGAGCTTCTATTCCCTGCAAGAGCTTATCCGCTTCGATCACATTCGTATGTTTGGCAGTCAATCGTAGTGTCACTTCCCCGTCATCAGCTAAAGGTGCAACAGTCGGATTGGTTTGGGTATCAATAATATCCATGATATCTGTCTCCAACTGTGACTCACCTATCCCAAAAAAACGTAACACTCTCGATTTAATGACTTGTTTTTCATTTGTTTCAGCCATCAAAATAGGTCGGGCATATAAATTAAACATAGGCTCTAATTCCCTAGGTGGACCTGGCAACAGCATGTATTGATGGTTCTTCCCTTTGTAGAACATACCTGGGGCCATACCAAAATCATTCGGTAATACACGCGACTGTTGAAGAATAAGTGCTTGCTTACGATTATTTTCTGACATCGTTTTATTCACTTTTTGGTAGTACCCTTGAATCCGTTCCATTGCTTCCTCGTTGTATTCTAACTCAACACCTAGATGATCAGCGATCGTTTCCTTTGTTAAATCATCTTTAGTCGGACCGAGCCCACCCGTGAAAAGTATGAGCGATGCACGAGATTCCGCAATTTCAATTGCATTTTTAAGTCGGTCTTTGTTATCTCCTACAACCGTATGATGAAAAACGGATATCCCAATATCCGCTAATTCATTTGATAAATATTTCGCATTAGTGTTAACAATTTGTCCAAGAAGGAGTTCCGATCCGATCGCAATTATTTCAGCATGCATATTATTCACCCTCCTGTACTAGGCTATTTTGAATTTTTAAAAGCCGCTCTATTTTTATAAAAATAATCCCAGCCAGACCAAATCGTAAAGAATAAAGCAACCCACAGGGCAATCGTTGCAAATGGTATTGAGATACTTTGAAAAAGAATATTATGCAATAGCAGTGCGGAAATAGCGACGATTTGAGCCCATGTTTTAATTTTACCTAACTGATTTGCTGCAACGACCTCACCTGTACCTGCTAAAACAAGGCGCAAGCCCGTTACCGCAAATTCTCTAGAAATGATCAAGATGACAATCCAAGTTGAAGCTAATTCAAGATCCACTAACACGATAAAAGCGGCTGAAACAAGAAGTTTGTCTGCTAACGGGTCTAAAAATTTACCTAGATTTGTAACCATATTATATTTTCTTGCATAATAACCATCTACCCAATCGGTTGTAGAAGCGATAATAAAAATAATAGCCGATACGAAATGAGCTATTGGCATCGTGGTACCCAGTACAGTAATGTCACCCCACCCAAACGGAACGAGCATAAAAATTAAAAAAACTGGGATCATAAATATTCTAGAAATGGTAATTTTATTCGGTAGATTCATGTTTTTCCCTCCAAGATTCAATGAGTACATAAGCAAAAATAGTCACCCGTAAAGATGACTATTCTGCCGGACTGTTTTGGATAATAAATTTTTGCGAAACATCTTCAAGCTCAAACTTTACGGGTTCACCGTTTAGTTTCATCGTAACGTCAAGTATTCTGCCGATTTTAATTAACGCTTGTTCATTTCCCTTAAGGTCATAGGAGATCTTTTCTCCATCCGCCAACATAGCAAAATAAAGTTGCTCATTGTCAGCGTTATATACCTCTACCCAAGAAGCTCCATCTTTAGAAGCCGTTAGTTCTAACTGAAATTCTTTTGCATTTTTCAAGGCATAAGTGGTCTGAGTGCCACTAACTTCGACAACTGACAGTTCTTGAGGCTCTGGTGTATTTTCAATTGGTTTCGCTTCTTCTGTCTCACTGTTTGAATTATCCTCTTCGCTGTTCGCAGATTCATCGTTTGATTCCTCTTGTAGAGAACCATTATCTTTTGTTTCCATATTTACCGTATTTTCAGTTGGATTATTTTCCTTTAATGGATCTTCCGATACGAAGTACTTGTCATATAAAAACCACACGATAACAATCGCCCCAATTGCCAACAACAGAATGAGAAGTTTCGGTAACACATCCATAAACTTTGATGTGGAATCAGACACTTTCCTGCGAGAACTCACTCGTGATAATGTTTCCGGGAGCTCACTACTTTGTGCCACTGGAATTTCATTCGCGTGCTCATCAAATAGCTGTTCAGGATGAAGTCCTACCGATTCAGCATATTGCTTGATAAAGGCCCTCACATAAAATTTTCCAGGCATTAAATCGTAATTTCCTTCTTCAATTCCTTGCAAATATCGTTTTTGGATTTTTGTGATTCTTTGAAGATCTTCTAAATCATATCCTTTTTCTTCGCGAGCTGCTTTTAAACGTGCTCCTAGTTCTGTCAACACTACCACCTTCTAACATTAAAAATCAAAGCCACCAAAATCATTTTCTTGAAAAAATTGATTTCGTTCAACCAATTCGTATGTAATTTCTTCTTCTGGATCATTTCGTAATTCAATAAAATAATCAAAATCTTCCATGGAATATTCTGAATTTTGCACAAAGATATCTGGATGTTCAATGACTTTAACGGCTGACATTCTCATAATTTCTCTTACAAGTTGCCAATGCTTTTCATTGGTCGATTTGGTTGAAACAATTCCATCCAGTATAAAGATATTATTTGAATTGTATTCATCTTGGATTAATTGACTTCGGATAGTCTGTTTGAGCAAGGTTGAGGAAACAAATAGCCATTTTTTATTCGCACAAACACTTGAAGCAACGATGGACTCTGTTTTCCCTACTCTAGGCATCCCACGAATCCCAATTAATTTATGTCCTTCTTGTTTGAATAGTTCAGCCAAGAAATCAACGAGCAATCCTAATTCATCTCGAATAAATCTAAATGTCTTTTTATCATCAGCATCTCGTTGAATGTATCGTCCGTGGCGAACCGCTAAACGATCCCTAAGCTTTGGTTCTCGAATCTTGGTCACATTTATTGTATCCATCGTTCGTAGAATGGACTCTAAACGAATGATTTGAGCAGTATGATCTGCTAATAATAGCATACCCCGTCTACCCTCATCCACACCATTAATTGTCACAATGTTAATCGAAAGCATACCAAGTAAAGAAGAGATATCTCCAAGAAGTCCTGGTCGGTTTTTTTGAATTTCATATTCTAAATACCATTCTGTTCTTGCCATAACAACCTCCCAGTTTCTTCGCTTTTGTATCAGTATAGGAATCTGTTGAAAATGTCTATACGTTATATCCATCATATATGATTTTAACATATAAGGAAAGAATTACGAGTTTTGCTTCAATGATTTCAAAAAAAAAAGAGAGGATTCCTCCTCTCTCCCTTCATCTAGCTTTGTTGTACCAACTTGACCATCATATTAGCGATCGCATGCTGCTCTTCTTGAGATGCAACAGACCAAAGATCAGCCAACACTTTTTCTTGCTCATTTTTTGCTTCCACCTCTTTGGCTAAATATCCGCCAATTTCGAAAGCTAAATCATTAATCACATTTTTGTTCATGCCATCTTGTTCGGCATGATCAAGACGGTCTCCCAGAAAGCTCTTCCATTCTTGCCAATTGTCTAAAACACTCATGCTGAAACCTCCCATATTCTAAGTACAGTCATAGTTTGCGACAAGTGAAAAAATTTATTCATCTATTCAATTGTTAAATATGCCACCCACCATTTACTGACAATACATGGCCTGTCACATAAGTCGATTGCTCTGAGGTTAAATAAAAAACTGCATCAGCAATTTCTCTGGACAAAGCAAATCTACCTATAGGTATTTCCTCCTGTAATTCCTCTACCTCTGCTTCCGTAAAATCCTTCATCATGTTTGTATCAACAATTCCTGGAGCGACTGCATTAACGCGAACACCATTTCTTGATACTTCTTTTGCTAGTGCTTTCACAAATGAAAGTTGCGCTCCCTTTACGGCAGAGTAGACGACTTCACACGCTGCTCCCGTCTGTCCCCACACAGATGAGATCATGACTACATTTCCCTTTGTACGGAATAGCTTTGGCAGTAAGTTTTGAATCAGGAGCATCGGACTTTTCATATGAATATTCCAAAGATCATCAATTTCTTGCTGCTTTATATCTTGAAAAAGCCCATAAAGTGCCGTACCAGAACAGCAAATAATACTATGTAATGAGAAAATATGCTGTGTAAGTTCAAGTGCCTGATCAGGATTAGAAAAATCAGCTTGAATAGGAATTACCTCAATATTAAACTCTTGTTTCAGTTCATCCATCAACTTCATTACCGATTTAGCCTGTTGACTATAGTGTAAATACAAGTTCCATCCCTGTGATGCAAGCTTTCTAGCAACCGCCCCTCCTATTCCCCCACTTGCCCCGGTGATAAGCGCGTATTTAGCTGTAATCATCGTTAGCTCACCTTCTTTCTTTTATTTAGGTTGTTTTTGAACCACTCTATAAAAGGTTATATAGCTCAGTTCAGGGTCATCTTTTCGTCTATTTTCTCTTGAAATCAACAGCAAAATAGTGGGTACCATCTAAATTCAGACAAAATAGTTACTATGTATTGGAAAAGAGGACGAAATCAAACATCTCTCGTTTTTCATCCTTTTCAAAAGTCCACAATCTCTGCGAAAACAGCCATGAATAAAAAGAAGCATCTCCATTTTGGAAAGCTTCTTTTTATTTTAGGTCGTTAACAGATCCGTTCTATTTCGTTAAAAGGCTCGACTCAAGGCAACTTTTCGTCTAAGTATGACCGAGATCCGCAACAGAATGGAGGATTCCAACCAAAACCAGACGAAGTAGCCACAATGAATACGAATAACTTTATGGGAGCGATCACAGCATCACCGTCTACCATAAAAAAAGCCATTTTACTCACAATAATGATACGTTACAGATTTATTAGGGATATGATAAATAATTTAGCTATACCAAAATATCCTCTTTGTATAGAAAGAGCATTCTTTTAAGAATTCGGCACCACTTGGCACACCGTCATTCTCTCTTCATCAATGAATCTTTTCGCTATCGTTATGATATCTTGGAAAGTAATTTCCTCTAAGGTTGGCACCACTTCAAATAAATCCATTTCATTAAATGCGTACCGAGTAAATTGATTGGCAATATACTCCGGGGAATTCACTGCACGTAAAAATCCACCTATTTTCTTTTTCTTTGTTCGCTCTAGGCTTTCTTCGGTTAACTGTTTCTCCTCTTTTGCTTGCAGGAGAATAGATTTGATTCTATCAGCCAATTCATCCGGATTATCAGTGTCGCCACCAACCATCGAAAAACCGAATCCATTTTCTTGAGTATAGTCATAAGAGAAGCTGTCATCAATCAACCCTTCATTATATAATTCAAAATAAGGGCCTGAACTTTTCCCAAACAACATATCAAGTAATACATTGACTGTTAATTCGTTCTTGAGCATTTCTTTCCCCGTTTGTTCAATATCAATCGCTTTAATTCCGACCAAGCATTTGGAGGACTGAACATTCATTTTTAACACCTTTTTGGACTGATCCACTGAACTTGGTTCTTGATCGAATTTCCGTTGAATTTCCGGTTGGTTTTGAAATACTTTTTTGTTTTGGTTATTTCGAATTTGCTCCATTATTTCTTGAGGTTGAACGGGTCCAATCACAAAGAGAAGCATATTACTAGGATGATAAAAAGTTTCATAACATTCATATAGCAAGTCTTCGGTGATGTCACTGATGGATTCGACCGTTCCCGCGATATCTATCTTCACTGGGTGTTCTTGAAACATATTTTGAATCAACCCAAAATATAAACGCCAATCAGGGTTGTCGTCGTACATCCGGATTTCTTGACCAATGATACCTTTTTCTTTTTCTACTGATTTTTCAGAAAAAAATGGTTCCTGAACAAAGTCCATGAGAGTTTCAAGATTTCCTTCTACATTCGAAGTGCTGGAGAATAAATAAGCTGTGCGTGTGAAAGATGTAAAAGCATTCGCAGATGCTCCTTGCTTACTGAATTGCTGAAAAACATCCCCATCCTCTTTTTCGAATAACTTATGCTCTAAGAAGTGAGCAATACCATCTGGTACCTTTTTAAATTCTTCATTTTTCATCGGTACAAAATGGTTATCGATAGAGCCATATTTAGTTGTAAACGTTGCATAAGTCTTGTTAAATCCTTTCTTTGGAAGGATATAGACATCAAGACCGTTCTCCATCTTCTCATAAAAAAGTTCTTCTTGTAACTGATTAAATTGGATGTTCTTCATTCGTCTCCCTCCAGACCTGTTAAAAAGTAAATCGTGTCCATTTGAATTTTACTGGCTACTTCCGTTACTTCTTCTTTTGTAATTGATTCAATAGACTCAAGCCAATCTGTTAACTTTACATCCGCTTTTGCGACAACATTATGATACAACACTTCAACTATTCCACGAGAAGTATCAATTGTTTCTAATAATTGATTTCGAATGACCGCTTTCGTCTGATTCAATTCTCCATCTGTAAAGTTCCCATTAATCATTTCTTGCATTTGTTCCTTAATAATCGTGACGGCTTGATCATAATTTTTCATATCAATTCCAGACATGACCATCATCAGCCCTTTGTGACTCTCTAATCGACTCGCCGCATAATAGGCCAAACTTGCTTTTTCACGAACATTAATAAATAACTTACTGTGTGAGAATCCTCCGAAGATTCCATTAAATACTTGAAGAGCATAATAATCTCGCTCCCCGTATGTAACATTGGTTCGGTAGCCAATATTCAGCTTCCCTTGATTGACTTGTTGCTTTTCAGTCACAACATGAACCTCTTCTTGTTTTTTTCGGTTTGAGGTGTTTCCTGTTTGGGAAGGTCTCTCAGATAATGAAAAAAGGTCCGAACAAATACTCTTAACTTCTTCGTCCTCCACATCCCCAATCACGTATAAATCCAGTTCATCTTTGTTAATTGCTTTCAGGTAATAATCATAAATGTCTTGTGTTGTCATCTTGTCCACTTCTTCTTTTATTCCAGCTGGCTGAAGTGCGTAGGGCTCACCTTTACACATTTCTTGCACCAGTCTTGCACTCGAAAAACGCATTTTATCATCATAGATTGATTGTATTCGTTGTTTTTGATTTTTTTTCTCTTGTTCTACGACATCCGTATGAAAAGCACCATCTTTAAGATTGGGTTGTAACACCACTTCTGCTAGAAAGGCCAAAGCTTTTTTTAGAAGAGGGGTGGGGTCTTTTAGAAATTTTTCATTGGCGACCTCAACCGAAAAGCTCATCACATGGCGTTCCCCTTTTTTGCTTAAATCCACAAAAAAGCTTGCCCCATACAATTCATCTAAATAGGATCTCAGCTTTGTTGTTGTGGGGTAATTTGCTGTGCTACTTTGTAAAATATATGGCAACAGACCTCTTACCGTCACATCTTCCCTCATTAAGGGTGCTTTCATTTTCCACACTAATGTATTGGTTTTATATTTATCTGTTTTCACCACATGTAGATTGTATCCCGGTTGCTTGAACACACTTTCTTTGACCAAACTCATTTTATTTTCCTCCTTTTCCTCGGTACTCGTTAGAATTGCAGACAACTGTTGGGGTTAGTTTTCATATAAGTTATTTTAACTATACATGTTTTTGAATTAATCCTACAAGTAATTACCTTTTTATGATGAATTATGCAATTTATATCACTACAAATTTACTGATATTAGTTGACTCTTGGAATCAAATCTTCTCCTCTGTGTTATTTCTTTAAATCAACATTCATGTTTTGGAAAGAATTCTGTTAAAATAAAGAAAGAAAAAGTTATAGCGACACTTCCATCAACGCGATATTATTAATTCATACGTTGACTAGTTGGAGCGGAATCAGGGGGATGTATAATGAATCTAGAACAATATTTTGAACCATTTAGAAAAGGAATAATTGGTCATCTCCACCCTTTCAACACGCCATTCGGAGAAAAACAAATTCATTATTTTGATTGGGTAGCAAGCGGGAGATTGTATGCTCCACTTGAAGAAAAGATGCGATCTGATTTTGGACCATTTGTAGCTAATACTCATACCGAATCCAATTGGACGGGACAATTCATGACTCGATCGTATAAACATGCACACCATATTATTAAAAAACACGTAAATGCTAATGAACAAGATGTGATTATCACCCAAGGAACCGGTATGACCGGTGTCATTAACAAACTGCAGCGACTACTTTGTTTAAAATATCCTGAGCACTTTGACAAAAAAGAATTAGCCCTAGAAGACAAGCCGGTAGTGTTCATTACGCATATGGAGCATCATTCCAATCATACATCATGGATTGAAACGATTGGAGATGTTGTCGTGATTCCTCCCAATGAGGAAGGTTTAATTGATTTGCAGGCGTTTGATCAGCTTCTTCAACGGTATAAAGCAAGAAAACGAAAAATTGGGGCCTTTTCTGCATGCTCCAATGTGTCAGGCATTCAAACTCCGTATCACACGCTAGCAAGAATGATGCACATTCATAACGGCATTGCGATAATCGATTTTGCTGCATCAGCACCTTATGTTTCGATCAATATGCATCCTGATGATCCGCTTGAAAAATTGGATGCTATTGTCTTCTCTCCACATAAGTTTCTCGGTGGACCAGGTACTAGTGGTGTATTGATTTTCGACTCGAATTTGTATCAAAATCAAATCCCAGATCAACCTGGAGGTGGTACGGTAACGTGGACAAATCCTTGGGGAGGCCGAGGGTATATTCGTAACATCGAAGAAAGAGAAGATGGTGGAACGCCTGGTTTCCTCCAAACCATTCGCACCGCTCTTTGCATAGAATTAAAGGAAGCAATGGGCGTAGAACAAATGGAAAGAAGAGAAGAAGAGTTACTAGATTTATTATTTACCCGATTATCTCAAATAGATAAAGTGAAAATTATGGCAGATCAACATACCAAAAGGCTACCGATTGTCTCCTTTTTTGTTGAGGGTATTCATTTTAACTTAATTGTTCGATTGTTAAATGATTTATATGGTATTCAAGTTCGTGGTGGTTGTTCATGCGCCGGAACATATGGTCATTATTTGCTCAATATTGATGAAGAGACTTCCCATTCCATTTCGTCACAAATCGATCTTGGTGGCTTGGTGGCAAAACCCGGCTGGATTCGCGTCTCACTGCACCCTACGATGCAAGATAAAGATGTTCTTTATTTTATCTCCTCCTTAAGAGAGATAATTGAAAACATCGAGGAGCTATCTGTTCAATACGAGCACGTTCCGCAATTAAATGATTATCACCATATTGACCAAAAAAATCTAGATCTATCTCCATACTTTTCCTTTTCTCAAGAAAAAGGAAAATAAGCCGGTAGTCCGTGTAAGTATTTAGAAAAATGGCATAAAAATAGACACGCTCAGACAAGCAAAAATCTGAGCGTGTTTATTTTGTTATAAACCCTACATTCATCATTCATATTCTTTGTTCACTCACATATAAAGGACCTTTTTATACGAAAATGGGTTTTGATGCTGATTTTGACACAAAAAAGCACCCTCCCTAAAATGGAATGACCATTTTTAAAGATTGGCTATGGCACCATTACTTGATTTAAGCTGGTTTTGATTTTTGGATATCTACCTCATAG
>NZ_JAYKTS010000046.1 GCF_037024155.1 Bacillus sp. 2205SS5-2 | reverse complement strand
ACTCAACTTTCGCAGACTGAAATAGGCAGGTAATCCTTGATGTAGTTAGGCAAGCCTGCAATCCATTGTTGTAGTTGACTATTGATTAGTTTTTGTACCTTTTTGTTGCTCTTTTTCAATGCATATTCAAGAAGCTCGATTAATTGCTGTAGTGCCACAGCCCAATCGAGGTCATGAATTTCATCACATAGTTCATAAAACATTCCGCCTAATGTACGTTCGTCATTGCTGCACCGGTTTTGCCATGAAAGAACGATATACCTTGCGAATACAATGGTTGTATGGCTAATTAAGCCGTCATATGAACGACCTTGAAATTCCTTTTGAAGTTTTAATAAGGACTTTGTTGTCTTAAAAAACACTTCAATATCCCAGCGCATCCCATAAATCCGAATGATTTCTTGATCGCTTAGGGTACAATCTGTGCTTAAAAGCGCTAGCCATTCACTCTTTTTATTGCGATTGCTGACAAAGATAACTTTAATAGGCACACCATTCGCTTGTGTAGTATGGATCGAATGAAGTATACCTTTCTTTCCATCTGTCGGCTCGGCTAAACGGTAAAGTTCCTTTAAACTCACACGCTTTTCATCTACGATATAACGTTGTTTCAAGTTCTTAACCATACCAATGACATCAAGTCCTTGGTCCTTAATACTCTTTACAAGTGGCTGATACGTAAACCAAGAGTCCATAAGCACATAAGATGCATCGATGCCGTATTTCATGGCACGTTCAATCATATCTGGTATTTGTTCTGGTGCTGTTTGAAGTGCTTCTACTCTTCGTTTATAGCCTGAACTACGTTTATCAACTTTAGACGAAATGCCATTAATCTGGCTTTTCTTTGAACTTAATAAAGAAAAATCTATTGGAATGAAAGTGGAGCCATCCGACCAACCAAGGGTAAGCATACGAAAACCTTTATAAAAGCGCATTTTTTGAGATGCGTGATCAAAACAACGAGCTAGTAATTCAACCGACTTACTGCGGCTACGATCATATGAAGAATCATCTAATATCAATACTTTCGGGCGATCATGACTCGTAAGCCCTGTAACTTTACCAATGGTGTGCGCGCTAAGAAACAATAAAAATCTTCTCCATGCAAAGGTAGATTGGTTCAAAAAGCGATAAACAGCATCCTTGGCTGGGCGATCATCAGCCTTTTTACTTTCTACTGTTTGGTACCAGTTTTTGTTTTCGAAAATCAAACAAAAAATCAACTGGAATAGGTAGGCGCAAGAAAAGCCAAAAGACTTTGAAATACCGGCTTTCCTTAAGTGTTGTAATACTTTTAATTCTTTAAATATCGATTTTAATTCATTTGGTAGTTGCTTATTTTGGTCATTATTCGCTATCATATAGGGAGCACCTCTTCTGTATTGGTAGTGTTTTCTAGACAATTACACTATACCAAATGTTGAGGTGCTTTTTTATGTCTATTTTTCATTGTCAATGAACATTTATGAACTATAACTAACCTTACAGCTAGTTATGTTATGCATTATTTTTTATGTGCGAAAGTTGAGTTAATTAATAAAGCCCTATATTTAGTTTTTAGAGATATCGCTACTGTAGCGAAAAGCAAAATTTATTTTTAAAACAGCCGAATATAAATCAATTAAGGATGTTAACTATGAAATCACAAAAAATTCTACTTTATAGCGCAACTATTTTTAGTATTTTTGAATTTATTCTTTTTTCCTATATTAACGAAAGATATTATTTCAATATCATTGGATTTTTCTATCCCTATCTTCTTTTCATTCTACAGCCATATGTTGTGAATATGATTCAAATTAAAAAAATTCGCTTGAATGGAAAACTTGCTAACTTACTGTTCATTCTATTCTTCTATTCGCTTGCGCCACTACAAATATATTTCTCTTGGCCTAATCTCACCTATGAAGAAGCAATTGACAAGCTAGAATTGCACTTAGAAGAAACAGAAATGGAAATCGTTCAATCTAATACATACAGTGGAATCAATAGAGAGGGATCTCAAATTCTATATTATGCTTTTTGGGTAAATGAAAGCAGTGAGGTTTTCTTATATTATGTTAATCCTATGACGGGTGAAGTAGTTAAGCTATGATAACAGGACCAGTAATTGCTCCAGTCTATTTAAGAGAAATTCATATACTACATCCCTTCTGCACTAAAGAAAAAGCATGACAATCGTTAGGATTGTCATGCTTTTTTATCTATAAAGGATTATACCCCTTTAAAAGCGGCACGGTAGATCTCAGCAAGTTCTGTAACTAATGGTAGTTTTGGATTGGCAGTTGTACATTGGTCTTCAAATGCACGGTCAGCTAATACATCAACTACATTTTCAAAATCTTCTTTTGTTACACCGTTTGCTTCGATGCTCATTGGAATGTTCAATTCTTTTGATAAGTCAATAACCGCTTTAATCAGGCTTTCGACTCCTTCTTCTGTTGTGCGAGCTGGTAAGCCTAACATTCTAGCAATTTCCGCATAACGAACATCTGCTTTGAAGTGTTCATATTTTGGAAACGCCGTGAATTTTTTCGGCTTTTCGGCATTATAGCGGATTACATGAGGCATTAAGATGGTGTTGCTTCTTCCGTGTGCAATATGGAATTCAGCACCTAACTTATGCGCCAAGCTATGGTTTATTCCTAGGAAAGCATTAGCAAAGGCCATTCCAGCGATTGTTGATGCATTATGCATTTTCTCACGCGCAACCTCATCGCTACCATTACGATACGCTCTTGGTAGGTATTCAAATACAAGTTGAATGGCTTTCATTGCTAGTCCATCTGTGTAATCATTTGCCATATTTGAAACATAGGCTTCAAACGCATGTGTTAATACGTCCATTCCGGTATCCGCAGTAACATGCTTTGGCACAGTCATAACATATTGTGGATCAATAATCGCTACATCTGGTGTTAATTCATAATCTGCTAATGGAATTTTCATTCCTTTTTCTTTGTCTGTAATAACAGCGAAAGAAGTGACTTCAGAACCCGTACCAGAAGTTGTTGGGATTGCTACAAATTTCGCTTTATCACCAAGTCTTGGATATTTGAAAACACGCTTACGAATATCTAAGAATTTTTGACGTAAACCATCAAAAGATGTTTCTGGATGTTCGTAGAATAACCACATTCCTTTAGCTGCATCCATGGCCGAACCTCCACCTAAAGCAATGACTACATCCGGTTGGAATTTTTTCATCATTTCTGCGCCCTTCATCACTGTTTCGATAGAAGGATCTGGTTCAACTTCAGAGAAAATCTCGCAATGTACATAATCCGGACGTTTACGTAAGTAGTAAAGAACACGATCCACATAGCCAAGATCCACCATACCAGGATCTGTTACAATCACCGCTCTGGTAATATCCGGCATTTTAGCTAAATATTGAGTTGAATTTTTTTCGAAATAGATTTTTGGTGGAACTTTAAACCACTGCATATTATTTGCTCTCTTCGCCATTTTTTTAATATTCACTAAATGAGTTGCCCCTACGTTTGTAGAAACTGAGTTTCCACCATAAGTACCACAACCAAGGGTTAAAGAAGGCATATACGCATTGTAGATATCTCCTATAGCTCCTTGAGAAGATGGTGCATTTACGATAATACGACCTGCTCTCATTCTACGACCAAATGCATGTTGTACATCCACGTCCTCTGAATGAATAACCGCTGAGTGACCTGTACCTCCGAATGCAAGCATTTCTTCTGCACGAGTGATTCCCTCTTCTGTGCTTCTTACTCGATAGCAAGCAAGAACCGGACTAAGTTTTTCACGAGATAGTGGTTCTTCGGGCCCAACGCTCTTTGTTACAGCGATTAGTATTTTTGTATGTTCTGGAACCGTTACCCCTGCCATTTTGGCAATTTCAAAGGCTGGTTTTCCGACAATATTGGCATTGACTGCACAAGATTGCTCATTAATTACTAATTTTTCAACTTTTTTCTTTTCTTCTTCTGTTAAGAAATGACAGTTATTATCTACTAGTTCTTTTTTGACTTCTTCGTATACTTCTTTATCAATAATAACCGCTTGCTCAGATGCACAAATCATGCCATTATCGAATGTTTTAGAAAGAATCAAATCATTGACAGCACGCTTGACGCTGGCTGTTTTCTCTATATAGCATGGGACGTTACCAGGTCCAACTCCAAGTGCTGGTTTCCCTGAGCTATAGGCAGATTTCACCATACCCGCACCACCTGTTGCTAAGATAAGAGAGATATCTTCATGATTCATTAAGGCTTGAGTTGCTTCTAGTGATGGTGTATCAATCCATTGGATACAATCTTTCGGAGCACCTGCTGCAACCGCTGCATCACGTAGAATTCTAGCTGCTTCTGAGCTACATTTTTGTGCTGATGGATGGAAAGCAAAAATGATTGGGTTACCTGTTTTAATTGAAATGATCGCTTTAAACATTGTAGTTGAAGTTGGATTTGTTACCGGTGTTACCCCAGCAATTACACCTACAGGTTCTGCGATTTCTACGACACCTTCATGTACATTCTCAGCTACAATACCCACGGTTTTATCGTACTTAATATTGTGATAAATATATTCCGTTGAGAAGATGTTTTTGGTGATTTTATCTTCATAAACACCACGCTTCGTTTCATCAATGGCCATTTTTGCTAATCTCATATGACCATCTAAACCAGCTAGTGCCATTTGTTTCACAATCGTATTCACTTGTTCTTGATCAAGTTCCTTAAATTCTTTTAATGCTTTTAATCCTTTTGAAGCTAGTGTATCAATGGTTTCAGAAACAGTTTTTTGTTGATTCATTACCTTTTCTTGGACTACCATGATTCTTCCTCCTAAAAATTGTGAAGTTTTTCACAAATAGAATTAAATTTTTTTGTTATTCACATACTGGGTTTCGTTGAATCTTTACAAATGAAATGTCGTTGTACATTCTAGCGCTTCTTTTGATGACGACAACATAATTGACTGTCCAAATGTAGGAAGGAATGTCCTTACCCTCTTCAATCATCATAGCTTCAAACTCATCTTCAATGGTGTTTTCAAAACTCTCAAGAGTGTAATTTTCAGCGTCAGTATTAAAATCTTTCCATTCACATAAAATCATGTCCTTCACTCCTTTGCTGTTCATGGTTACATTGTAGCATGGAGATTGTGAATTCAGATTGTGAAATATTGAACAAATTGTGAAAAGTCTATTGAAAACGCTTACATACTAAGGTCTGATACATTTTTGTCACATTCATAAGATTGTGAATACTGTTCTAGATCAGGATGATTCCTGCTTCCAAAAATGCTTGAAATCGGATGAATTCACTTGTTTCAGCTGTTTTTCCAATTAAAAAACGATCTCTCATCTGATGGTGCCAGTCTTTCTCAATTGAAGGGAAGAAATATTCAAACGAATTTCGGCTGTTGAGTTCGGATATAGAACCTTCGATCGCTTTTATTAAATGAGGATATGCCTTCTGTAACGCTAGATAGTGAAAATCCAATTCATCCAAATAAGAATAAAAAGAGTGCTTTTTCTTATTCCCCGTAAATGGGCATTTCCCCGTTTGCTTCCAGTGTTCCAACAAACCCCAGAACGCAAGCAACGCTCCCGATTTATTTTCCACACTTTCATCTGCAAAGTGTTGGTGAAATGGGTAATTAAAAGTGGTGTCCCAAGGCAATGATTGAAAGCCGTCTTGTTTTTCAATCCACAAATATAGAAGAGCTAACTTCTCTGAAAATATCTTGTCCATCCTTTACCTCCTCTAAAGACTTCCGTGACGACGCAAATATGACAATAGAACAAAAAAGATGATGAATGATGGAATCCCAAACAGTAGAGTCAAAAGTCCTCGATATTTAGTAGCTATCGTTGAATCATCCTTGAAAACTAGTTTTCCTTCGCCAAGAATATCTAAATCCTCTTGTGCCGCTGCGATCCACTTCGTTCGATCACAAGCACTCGTTTCTAATGAGTTATCATCCTTACCCTTGGCATATACCAAATATTCGATGCCTTCAAGAAATGTAAATCCACATTCTGAAGATTGAGACTCAGTTTTAATTTGAATAGACTTGGTATCGACCCCTTTCCAAGCCTGGGTCACTGTAAAGGTAACGATTGATTTCTTAAAAAAAGAACTTTGTTTTACATCACTAACTTCTCCTGAGAAAACAGCTACACTTGTTTCAAGAGACGTAGGTACAGTTGCTGGATTCCCACATGTACAAGCCAAACTTTTTTGCGGAACTAGAAACATATTTAATATAATTAAGACTAAAATCACCATCCATATTCTTCTCTTCAATACCTTCACCCGCTTCTACTAGTGCTATGTTGTCTGTAAACACTTCTATATACTCGCTCATTTTCCTTGTTTAAATCGTAATAAAAAGAATCCTCTACAAAATTCGAAGGGATTCGCTGTTTTCTGTAGGTACTAATGAGGACATGTTCTTTTGCATAAGCCAGATAAGCTACTAGATTTCCATTTATCTATTAGGCTCAGCTGTGATTGGAGAATAGTCCTCGGTACGAGGGATTCCTAGTTTATTTAGGATGTTCTGTAAAGATAGTTGCATTTTCCCTTGATCCAAATTCCTGATTATGAACAGCTACGGGAATCTTTCCACCTCATTTTTAACCAAATATAAAAAATCCGTTTTTATTGGCTAGAGCAACAAAGTATCCGAACAAAGCCTTCATAAAAGGCTTTGTTCGGATACTTTGTTGAAATTTCATCTACATTTTGATTTATTCCTCCATTTCACTGCTGATTTTTTTCAAAAACAGACGAAAAGATGCCAAGAAACCTATTCTTTTAACGGAAAATAGACTGCTGCAAAAACAGGCTTATCAAAACTAATAGCGTTCAATTCAAGAGGAATAAACGTTTTCCTCTTGAATTGAACTACATGTTCATTCTTAAATATTATTTTCTCTCTAAATTTTTCAATAATCGAATCATGTTAAACGTTAACACACTTCTCCACTCTTTTTCAGCTAGTGGCCATATGTTCTCAAACTCCCCAAACCAAGACCAAGAAGGATTCCATGACCCAAGTTCGTCTTGTTGAGAAATACGAAACTGAAGATTCTTTTCCCATGTTTCGTTCAATAATTCGTAATATGGAGACTCAGGACTTGAGACCACATCAATAGGCTGCAATCCATATTCTGTCCACTTTGCTTCATCCGTTATTACACATTGTTTTATCATATGAAGTAATTTATCTTCCATTTTTGCAGAGTTAGAATCCGACAAATGTTTTTTTAACCGTAAAAAACAGAGGAGTTCATGAAATTCGTACGTTTCTAAGTTATTAATATAACTTATCGCCTGCTGGGTTAAATTAGTGATTAGGGAAGGTGGAACGAGATCCTCATATTGAATTAAATAGCCGAGAATTTCTGCATTTGGATTCCCCCAATTAGCTTGAACCCCTGCGTATTTCCACCAAGGTGCGGCTGGATAATCTTCCACAGCTTGAGGTACGATTTCCCACCCCATATTATTTTCCTGAAATACATTCAATAAGAAATGTATCACTTTCCTTACGATAGAATGTTCACTACTCACTTGATAACGTGTTAAAATTTGCAAAGCGACCGTTGACGAAATGACAGAGGATAACTCTAAGCGCACATCAGGTTCGAGAGCATGCCCAAAGCCTCCGTCATCATTCTGATACCGCTTTAGCTCATTTAGGACAGTTTCTAAAGAACCTTCATAGAATTCATACGCTAACATCGCTTTTTCTAGTTCTCTTCCCGTTCCTAGTAAATATCTTTCAGCTAAAAAAAGAGTTTCTTCCTTCATTTGCTCAGCCCTCTTTCATAATAATCTTGTACACTAAAGGAGGAAAAACCACAATCAGTGTATAGCCTGAGTGCGTGTTTATTACTCGCTTCCACTTCTAGAAAGACTGGATACCCTTTTTCCTGTTCCGATGAAATCACCTTTTTCAACGTCTTCCTTCCGATTCCTTTACCTTGATAGCGAGGAAAAATGGAAAAGCCATAGATCCAAGCTTCCCCTTCTGTATGATCGATTCGAATCTTCCCAACGGTTTCCCCCTCCACCTCAATCATAAAGCGATCGGTTTCTTCTTCTTTCATTCGTTGATGAAAGGCTATCGCATCTGCTTCCGTGAAACCAAAGCAAGAAACATCCAGTTGGATTTCAAGAGAAGCGTCTTCTTCTGTGGCCCGTTTCAGAAGAACATCATCACATTTCTCCATTTCACTTCCTATCCATTTCATTTGATACTCCGAAAATCGATAGGAAAAAGGTTTATGTAAAAGAAAACACTTCGCCGATTGTGAGGCCGCAGGCGCATTAAATAATAAGCTCACTCTGTTGTCTTTATCACATAAAGACATCGCCTCCTTGAGGAGGTTTGTAAAGATCCCCTGTCTTCGATACTCAGGATGAACCATTCCACATAATTCTACTTTTGTTCCAAACCAATATAAGGCTAGAAATCCAACCAGTATTCCATCTTGCTCATGAAAAAAATCTCGCTTCTCTTCTGTTCTTCGATTTTTCAAAATATCCCAGTTTAACTTCAAAGAGATGTCTTCTTCTTTTTCACATAACTTCTGCAACTCTTCTATTTGGGCAATTCTTTGTTCACTCAGCATGATTCTCTCCCCCTACACCTTCTTATTTTACCAAAATTCATTCAACTCTGAAAACATCCTTGAATTTTTATATTATACAGACCCAACCTTCTCCTTCAATTCATGTTTTATTCCCTTTCGAAATGGGGTAAAACTTAATTATAGGAATGAAAGGAGAGGGGAATTTGAAACAGACGCAATTGAAAGAAAAGATTTTAAAAGTGATACAAGATCAACAAATCGGGACATTAGCCACGGTAAAAAATCAAAAACCCTACTCTCGATATATGACCTTTTTTCATGAAGACCTAACCATATATTCGCCGACAAGTCTAAACACACACAAGGTTGAAGAAATCGAAAAGAATCCATTTGTTCATATTTTGCTAGGTTATGAGGGAAATGGCTATGATGACTCATACGTAGAAATAGAAGGTAAAGCGGTTATTTCTACATCATATGAACTGAAAGAAAAATTCTGGCGAGAAGAGTTTCGAGCTTGGTTTTCAGGAGTGGATGATCCTAATTATATTGTGCTGAAAATCCAACCGAGCCTTACCCAACTAATGAACGGTGAAGAAGAGCAACCACAAGTTCTTGAAACCTAACCAAAATTACTGACTCCTAAATAAGGAGTCAGTAATTTCCTTACATACATTTCAATTGAATTATTTGAATTATTTGGTAAAATTGAGATAGTCATACTTAGAAAGGATGATCATAATGTGGCAATGGATCCTACTAGTTCTTTCCCCTTTCCTTCTCTTAGCGATCATTGAGGAAACAGTTCATTTCGCTATCAACAGAACAATTAATGCCAAAGTTAAAAAAGAGAGAAAACAAGTTTTATGGTTTGATAAATTAAAAGCATTGTTTCGTTTTAAAAAAAGTGCCAGTCAGTAACAAAACAATGAGATTTTGCCAGGAAAGGCCTTTCTTGGCTTTCCTTCTTGATTGGATGGGCATCTGAGTAAAATTCCATCTTTTCCAATCAGCCCACCTTACTCTAAAAATCCCTTCTACATTTTATTCAACCTCGTATCCATCTACTGGTTTTATCCCTACAAACTGACGAAGAGAATCTGTCCACAACACACATTGTTTTCTTTTTCGGTCTAAGCATTAAGATGTCGTTCTTTTACATCAAGTTATCTGAATTTTATTTTCCGAAGATATTTTTCATTCTCCTTTCAATTCATGTCTACCCCATGAAATATGGGTAAAATAACATCACTTTGCGGGACTACTAAAGAATGATATGATTTCAAAAATTCACTACGGTCGTACCAAATTGCTTTCATATTTACATAAATATGTTGATGTTTCTTCTCAATAATAGCATAACGTGCGGTTGATTTATTATGGCATCCTAACGAGCCGGGATTAATGAACATTGATCCTCCTTCAAAAAGATGTTGCGGATGGTGATGACCAAATAGAATAATTTCTTCCTCGTTGTGTTGAAACAATATTTCCATGTTTTCCAATGTTGGATGGAGAATATTAGCGAGTGGATCCGCAGAAACTGGTGCGTTCATTTTCGAAAAATTATAGCCATAATGTGTCAGTAATGTGGATTTTCCTCCTATTGTAAACCTGATTTGACGAGGCAAATTTTTCAAATAGGTCAAATAAGAAGGATGGATATTCTCAGCTATCCACTGGTGATGAACAAGGGCATGAGCATGGCTTTTCGGGTGACTTCCCCCTTCTAAAAGCGCGACAATAGCTTCATCATGATTCCCTGATACTACTAATACATCTGGTCTTTCTGAAAGAATACTCAAAACTTTTTTCGAGTCCGGACCAATACCGATTAGGTCACCCCCACAAAGAATCACCTCTACTCCACTTTGATCAATTTCCCTTAACGCAGCTATTAATGCAGGGGCATTTCCATGAATATCTGTAATAAACGCGACCTTTTCAAATGAGTACATCATCATTCTCCTTTCTCTTCTTTTTTCACCGAATGAAGTTACTGCGGGTTAACCTTTTGATTTAGAAGGATGCGTCACTACTTGGGTTTTGAGGAAGATATCATAATAAGATTGTTTCTTCTTAGTGAATACAGCCGTGACAAATTACGAAAATATTAGTAAATAAACGACCAATCCTAAAACATAATGCAGGACAGGCCATGAATCATTTTCAGCAAAACTATTCGGTTAGACGAGAAAATGCGAGAGCTCCCAGGATGAAAATTTCAGCAACTTACGCGAGAAGGTATGAAGAAAAGACAACCTTCTCCTTTATTATTCACTACTTGGATTCCCATTTTCATTTTGCCAAAGGATTGCTTGCCCATAATTGAAGCGAAAATTTTAAAATAAACGAAATTGGTAAAGTCACCACTAAAAAAATCCCGACAGCTGTGCCTTGATCAATGATACTGTGAATAATAATTATATCGAGGGAATAAGCCATACACTCAGAATACTAAGAAACAATAAATAGGCAGCAATGAGCAGATAACCTACTTAAAAAGCTTGTATGCGACGAAATATTGATTCATTCACCTTCACACCTTCCTTTCTCTTCATTGAAACCAAGCTATGAATCAATCGATATTCCTCTCTTATGTTGATTACCATTACTATATATTCCCTTTCAGAAAAAGGCTAGATGCCATTATTTTATCCTACTTAGTAAACTCTTTTCGTAGAGGTTGTGGCTAATTCATCTGATTATTTCACTGTTGATTCCCATCAAAAACAGACGAGATGCCCCCCCGAAACTAAGCTATATCATAGATTATAGACTGATACGAAAAGCAACAAGCTTTGCGAAAACAGCCGTTTAGTAAGGATTTTACCTAAAATTTGAGAATTATTATTTAGGATAATCCTTAAACATCCATGCATATTATACGTTTTTCATCACCCTTTTCGTGATACACTAGTGTGAGAATGATACGAGGAGACGAAATGATGAAAGCTAAAATAATGATTCTAAGTGTTGTGATTTTAAGTTTAGCTGTGCCCGCGGGTTCCATTTATTGGTTTAATTCTTATGTGAACTCACTAGAGTCCAGCCGATATTACGAAGAAGGAACCATTGTAAAAAAAGCAGTAGGACAAGAGGACATTCAATTTACCTTGATGAAGAGTTTATTAATCAATGAAACCCCTGAAGAAATTGATTCTTTTATTGAACAAGAGGCATCAAAGGGAAATATAATCATAGTCGATGCCAATGCAGAATTTTTTGCTGATATTTCCGTCGGCGAAAAAGTTCGGGTTTACTTTGATGGAGATGTGCTTAAAGAAAGCAACCCGCCTCAAGGGGAAGCTGAAAAAATAGAACGGTTTTAGTAGGATCCTTCCGGAAAAGCCCCTTCTTCCGAGAAGCTTTTTTATACCCTCTCGTTGATAAGTTGCAACTAACAACAAAAAACACAGGGCTTTCTCTTTGAAAACTTCTGTGTTTTTTTATTAGGCTCTTTTCGTATACATAGTTGCTCTTGACACAAAGAAAAAACAGGCAGTAGGGTTTTTTCGATTGATTTCTTCATTTTTATCTAGAAATGAAGAATTTTTCATGAGGAAAAGAGCACGAAGTCATACAAGTCAAGGGATTCCTTCTTATTCGAAAAGCCATAATCTTTGCGAAAAGAGCCTTTTCTTATGACGGTTTTAGCAAAGATTATAGCTTTATCTAAATTCATAACTAAGACACGTACCGGAAACCTTTTCATATCATGATTGATCAAAGTGAAAGAAAAACACGATTGAATTTATTCATTTTCATTTGTTAATAGCCCCGTAGTTTACAAGAAGAGCATAAATAATTTCTGAAACTTTTCGTTCGTTAAATCGTATTCTATTTCATATTAATTATTCAGAAGTTCTTATTCTTGAAAAATGAGGAGACGTGATAAAATGAGGAGATTCATAAATAAGTGTAGTTAGTGCATGCATCCTATTACTAGCAAGTCGCTTCAATGATAGCGAAGCCATCGAAGGTAAAAAGGATTCATTTCCCTCGCAAGCTTCTGTTACTTTTTCCTACCAAACGCAGAATTTTGAAATCATCCCTCTATATGAAGAGGTACTAAACTACACCAAACTTGTTCAAGACTCTCAGTCAAGTGACCAAAGAGCGATCTACTTGGAATCGGTTGTTGAGGCCTTTCAAGCAAAGGCATCAGAAAAAAATGTTAACATAGGTCAGGAAAATTTTCCATTCTTTTCACCAACATCCAATGCTCAAATGCTTGAGAAAAACACAGTTGAACTACTTCAACAACAAAAGCAAATCAATGAACTCATCAAAAATTCACTACTATCATCAGCCGAACTTCTTTCAGGAGAAGATGTCACGATTTTCATTATGCCCCTAAATCCAGAAAACACTTTCCCTATTCAAAAAATGGAAGGGATATCCGGAGTGGCTTTAAGTGAAAATGCTATATTGCTTCAAATCGATCCATCTTTCTCAGAAAACGCTTTAGAATATGCTGTAGCACATGAGTATCATCATAAAGTAAATATTAAGAACAACGATATGACTAGAGTTACATTATTGGATTCAGTTGTTTTTGAAGGAAAAGCGGATTCATTCGCTAAAATAATTTATCCTGAAAAAAATGCACCTTGGATAGAACCCCTTTCAGGAGATTCGCAAGCAACTGATTTGCATGAATTACAAAAAAATGCACATTCGTTTGATTCAACGATTTACTATGAGTTTTTTAATGGTAATGCATCCAAAAGTCTTCCCCTGTGGTCAAACTACAAAATAGGCTATCAGCTTATGCAAAGTTATTTGGAGAATCATTCAGGCGTATCCAGTGAAGAGTGGACAAAACTTAATGGGATCGACATTCTTGAAGGTAGTGAATTTAATTATTTATTAAATGATTACTAGATTGTAAGCATATCCAATTGGGGTCTCTACCTCAATTAAAGATCACGCGAGTTTGAGATAAAAAAATCAATTTTAAAGACAATGTATCATAGTCTGCTCTAATTGTTATTTTTTCATCGAGCGCACTCGGTATGGATATCTCGCAATGAATGTTGCTTTCACAGCTATGAATAAATGACTATAATGATAGATTTATCGCCTTCTTTTCGAGTTTTCGGTAAGAAAGCACCGTTGAAGTAGGAGAACTCGTATTCATTCTCCTTGTAATCACTAGGAATAGGCAGCTAGCTTATCGATTTTATTAACTTCATAAGGCTTATTGCCAACTTTACTTTTTGAGAATTAATAGTAAAAAGCCTACGCTGTCTGTAGAACAAGACTGCGTAGGCTTTTTTAAAACTATTTACATCACACGTTTAAACATTTTCTCCATTTCATACGTGGAATAATGAACGATAATCGGTCGACCATGGGGACAAGTAAAGGGATCACTGCTTTCACGTAAGGTATCTAATAACGCCTGAATCTCATCATTACGTAGATGGTGATTGGCTTTAATAGATCCTTTACAACTCATCAAAATTGCCGCTTCTTCTCGCAGTTTCTTAATATTGACCGACTTCATCGAGAGAAGCTGCTGAATCATCTCTTGAATCAGCTGTTCCTCATCCCCTTTTGGTAGCCATTGTGGATGGGATTGAACGATGAAGGCATTCATCCCAAACGGCTCTAAAAAGACACCCACCTTTTTTAATTCTTCTAAATGCTCTTGAATTTTTATGCTTTCATCAGAGGAGTATTCAAAAGTATAAGGAACAAGTAATTCTTGTAGTTCATTTGCGACTTCCCCGACTTTTTCTCTAAAAAACTCATATTTAATTCGCTCTTGTGCTGCATGTTGATCAATCAAATACAAGCCTTTTTCATTTTGTGCTAAAATATACGTTCCATGCATTTGACCAATCGGATACAGCGGAGGAACGCGAGAAGCTGGTGTTCCTTCTGGCGCTGACTCTTTTGGATCCTCCAAATCCAATTCCTCACCGTCCTCCTGAGAAGATCCTTGAAAGAAGAAATCCTCCTCTACCTGTTCTTTTTCAGTGACGGTAAAAGGATCGTTTTTCAGTGGTTCATATTCGTAAATCTTTTTCATTTCTTCTTTTGGCAATAACTGTTCTTTTTGATAGCTAGAAGGAAAAGACCGCTTTTTCGCTGTTTCTTCTGTATTAAGATGATCCAGTTCAAGTGTTTCTTGTTCACTTTTTGGCTTTTCCACTTTCGGAACATAGCCCGAAGGAATTAATTCCATCGTTTTAAAGGCTTTCTTTATGGCATCTGTTACTAAGGCATTTAATTCCTGTTCTTTGCTTAAACGGACTTCCATTTTAGAAGGGTGAACATTCACGTCGACCAGTAAAGGGTCCATTTGAATGGATAATAAGGCAATCGGATACCGGCCAATCGGCAGCAAAGTATGATAGCCTTCACTAATGGCTTTCGCTAATGAGTAATTTTTAATAAAACGCCCATTTATCATCGTCGACAAATAATTCCGCGAAGCTCGAGTAATCTCTGGAAGCGACACAAATCCTTTAACCTGAAAATCCAAGGAATTGGCCTCGATTGGACTCATTTTCTTCGCAATATTCATCCCATAAATAGCCGCAAGCACTTGACGGACATCACCATTACCATTCGATTGCAGCAATAACCGTTCATTATGCCGAAGGATAATGGCCACCTCTGGATGAGAAAGCGCCAATCGGTTCACGACGTCCGTGATATTGCCAAGTTCAGTATGAATCGTCTTCATATATTTGAGGCGAGCAGGAGTATTATAAAATAGACCTGAAATGGTAATATCCGTCCCTTTTCGACTTGAACTCTTTTCATGCATTGTCAACTTTCCACCCGCTAATTTGATTGTCGTCCCTGGCCCTTCACCGGTGGAAGTCGCTAATTCAAGCATACTGACAGAGGCAATACTCGGCAAAGCCTCTCCGCGAAAACCGAGTGTGCGAATTCGGAATAAATCATTTTCATCCTTAATTTTACTCGTCGCATGCCGTTGAAACGCAGTGAGGACATCTTCCTCTTCAATACCGTCTCCATTATCGACGATCCGAATCACATTAAGTCCTGCTTCCTCAACAAAAATCTCAATTTTGGTCGAATTAGCGTCAATACTATTTTCTACGAGCTCTTTCACGACCGAAGCCGGACGCTCGACTACTTCCCCAGCGGCAATTTTATTGGACAATATATCATCTAATTGAACAATTTTCCCCATTCGCTACACCTCCAATTTAGGCTTTTTTTATTTTCTTTTGAAGATCATAAAGCGTGTTCATCGCTTGTAGCGGTGTCATCTCTAGAATGTCTAATTCTTTGATTTCGGTCATAATAGTAAATTCTTTTTTTGTGGGCTTCTTTGCTTTCGGTTCTTCTTCGATATCACGATCAAAAAACGAGAGCTGAGAAAGCGGCTCTTCGACTTTGTCAATCCGTTTGGTCGGTGTTACGACGATTTCTTCCTTTTCCTCAAACTGCTCTAACAATTCTTTTGCCCGTTGAATTAACGAAGCAGGAAGCTCGGCTAATTCAGCGACATGAATTCCGTAACTCTTATCTGCCGCACCGTCTTTGATTTTATGAAGAAAAACTAGTTTCCCATTATGCTCCATCGCACTAACATGGACATTCTTCAACGAGTGCAACTCTTCTTCTAAAACCGTTAATTCATGATAATGCGTTGAAAATAACGTTTTACACCCGATATTTTGATGAATATACTCAATGATCGCTTGAGCAAGGGCCATTCCGTCGTACGTAGAGGTTCCACGCCCAATTTCATCAAATAGGATCAAAGAATTTTCGGTTGCATGACTAACGGCATTTTTCGCTTCCAGCATTTCCACCATAAAGGTACTTTGGCCAGATATTAAATCATCTGCAGCTCCAATTCGAGTGAAAATTTGATCGAAGATGGGTAAAGAAGCACTTGATGCAGGAACATAGCAGCCAATCTGCGCCAAAATGGACGTTAGTGCGACTTGTCGCATATAGGTGCTTTTTCCGGACATATTCGGTCCTGTAATCAACAGAAGCTCACGTTCAGGATTCATATCACAATCATTTGGTACGTATTCTTGCGCTTTCATTACCTTTTCAACTACCGGATGACGACCGCCTTCTATAACGACTCGACGCTCTGAATTAAATTTAGGTTTTACATATTGACGCTTTTCACTTACAACAGCAAAACATTGCAATACATCAATCTCACTAACTGTTTTGGCCACTTTCTGAAGACGAGGGATATACTCTTTGACGATTTCACGTATTTCTGTAAACAACTCATATTCAAGTTCGCCACTTTTTTCTTCAGCTTGTAAAATTAACGCTTCTTTTTCTTTCAGTTCAGGCGTAATGTATCGTTCTGCATTCGTTAACGTTTGCTTACGTTCATATCGTCCCTCTTCAAGTAACGGAATATTGGCTTTTGTCACTTCAATATAGTATCCAAACACGCGATTATAGCCGATCTTTAGTGACTTAATCCCCGTTCGTTCTCGTTCGCTTGCTTGTAATTGAGCAATCCACGTTTTTCCATTTGAACTCGCATCGCGGTATTGATCTAGTTCTTCGTTATATCCGTCCCGAATCATATTGCCATCCTTCAAAGAAAGTGGTGGATTGTCGACAATGCTTTGTTCAAGAAGATCGGTTAACTCTTCGCATGGATCAAGTTTTGCCGATAAATCATTCGTATCTTCTTCTCCTAGCTGCTGAAGAAGCTGAGCGATACCTGGAATTTGTTGAAGTGATTTTTTTAGCTGAACTAGATCTCGTGCATTGACATTCCCAAAGGCCACTCGACCAGCTAAGCGTTCTAAATCATACACTTCTGTTAACAAATCTCGTAATTCTTCCCGCTCAAAAAAGCGCTGAATAAACATATCGACTAAGTTCAATCGTTTTTCAATATCAGCTTGGGCAACGAGTGGACGATCAATCCACTGTTTTAACAGTCTTCCACCCATCGCTGTCATGGTTTCATCAAGCAACCAGAGAAGCGATCCTTTTTTCCCTTTCGAACGAATCGTCTCCGTTAACTCTAGATTACGTTTTGAATAGAAATCCATTTTTAAAAATTGGGATACCCTATACACATTAACAGGCTGTAAATGATCTAAACTGCGCTTTTGCGTACGATGCAAGTAATTTAATAATCGTGCCGAGGTGATAATTTGCTTTTCTTGAGATAGTTGTTGAAAAAAAGGTGTATCTCTTTCTTTCATTTGGGTATCTGCTTCAAAAGATAAGGTGATAGAAAGTCTTTCTTTTAGTGTTTGCTGCCATTCTATTGCAAGATTTCCATCACAAACAACTTCTTTTGCACCGATGGTATTCAGTTCATTGATCAATTCATCGCTTACAGAAGATAAAGTGGTCACACGACTCTCTCCGGTCGATAAATCCGTGTAAATAAGTCCAAAACTATCGTCTTCAAAATTAGAAATAGAAGCGATATAGTTATTTTCTTTATCAGATAATCCTTTGCCTTCCATCACGGTGCCAGGTGTAATCAGTTGGACTACTTCTCTTCTGACGACCCCTTTAGCGTGTTTCGGATCCTCCGTTTGTTCACAAATAGCTACTTTATAGCCCTTGCTAATCAATTGTTCTATATAATTAGGAGCCGCATGGTGGGGAACCCCGCACATCGGAATACGATCTTCTGACCCGCCGTCTCGACTCGTTAACGTAATCTCAAGTTCTTGAGACGCAGAGATCGCATCATCAAAAAACATTTCATAAAAATCTCCTAAACGGAAAAACAAAAAGGCATCCTGATACTCTGCCTTTACTTGTAAATATTGTTGTATCATAGGCGTGTAATTGGCCATCATCCTTCAAATCCTTCCGTACATTCTCTCATATTCGAACTCTTATTATAGCATAAATTTGTTCATTTGAGGGGCTAGTCTCGACATCATTCGACTGTGATTACAGAACAAAAAATCTCGCTTCCTTTTAAGAACGACATTCCATTAATTGTATAGAATACTCAACGAAATAAATAGTCCTTTTTCTATTCACATTGAAATACGATTTTTCTGTTTATCGATACAAAAGGTGATAGGCATGATCAGGAACGACAAAAGCATTGAGTTGATCTCAATGCTTTTTACCAGTTCAACTATTGATATTCGTTTCATTTTGGCGTTTTCTCATTCG
Source organism: Bacillus sp. 2205SS5-2 (assembly GCF_037024155.1). Lineage (NCBI taxonomy): Bacteria > Bacillati > Bacillota > Bacilli > Caryophanales > Bacillaceae > Bacillus > Bacillus spongicola. Next base: position 4,952 of record NZ_JAYKTS010000046.1, on the reverse strand, counting down.
AACGAGGATGTATACAATTGGAGCTAAAACGAATCCGATGACGATGAAGGTCGGGAGGTTTCCGATAAAGAAAACGGCAAGAGCAGAGAAGAAGGAAATAAGACCATTGATGCTTTGATTCCATTGATTCGCAATTTTTTTACCTGTTTGTAGATTTTCTGTATTAGCTTTTTCCACAATGACTTTCGTTTCATTCATGGAGATTCTGACAGTTGCAAAAGACGTTTGATTTTCAAGAAAGCGAAGTCGACCAACCACCTGCTCGATTTCCTCTTGTACTTTAGAGAGATCATTCGAGATTTTGAGAAGGTCCTCCGTTTTTTCCGCTTCCTTCATAAAGGTAAGCAAGCGTTCCTCCACAACTCGTTTTGCTTTCAATCGTGATTCTAAATCTACGTACTCCTCAGTAACATCTTGCCCAGAAATTTGCTTATCTTCTACTTCCACTGCCTCTTCAGAAGTCAGATTGATAAAACTTTGAAAATTTTCAGACGGGATTCTAAACTCTAATTCTCCACCCTTTGTACGTTGGTCCGCTTGATATACATTCGATTGGACTAAATACCCTCCCATTTTTGTCGCTTCGTTAGTAAAAAACGTTTGAGATTTTTCAAAATCCTTTACACGTATCGAAAGAAAAGACTGATAAATTATTTTTCGTGTCGTCTGTGCCGTCGCGATTTCTTCGACACTTTCTCCTTCTTGCTGACTACTGTTGCTTAGTGCGACCTCCTCACTCGTTTCCCCGTCTTCATTCGATTCAACCTTCATATCAGCAGAGCTCTTATCCTTAGACGATTCTGCATTTTCATTACTCGAGGAGCACGCTGCAAACAAGAAGACCATCAAAATCATCCAGGCCCAAACAAACCTTCTTTTCAATCTCATACAATGACCACCCTTTTTTTCTATTTGGCTCTTTTCGTATACATTGTAGCTATTTCACCTGATTTTTGACCAATTCCTCCATGTCACTGTTGATTCTTATCAAAAACAGACGAATTGATGCCTGAAACATTGCTATATCACTGGAAGTAATCTGATACGAAGGGCAATATTTTTTTCGAAAACAGCCTACTATTTAGACGAATTTCACACTCAAACGTTACAAGCCTACTTGCATTTATTTCACTAGAATCGTGGCCACTTTTATTATTTCTCTGATTTTTTAAGAAAGTGACATCAGGGACCTTGTACCAACCTCAGGAGAAAAAGGCGCTACTATTGCTTTTTTTGAACAGATCAATAATAACGTCCTCTTTGCTGTTTTATATTTGGACTAGATTTTTATCTCAATAATTTGAACACAATTCCTCTTTCAGAACCTTCTCTTAAGGGGGGAGCTTTTCTAAATAGTCGTAGGACTTCTGCTTTTTCCACACAAGTAATTGATTAGGTCAGACTCAATTCATGTTGGTGGCCTTTCTCAGGGAGAGATTAATTCTTTGAAGGTCTTTCAAAAAGGGGGCTAGAGAATCCTGGGTTTCCAGGTGTGGATTAAAGTTTACTACGTAAAAGGGTAAGGGAACAGTAATAGAAAACTCTGCTCCTCCGTCCCCCAACAAAACTTACCCTTAAATCCACTCATTCCCATGTTCACGGATAAATTTAATATCTTTTTGATAATGTTCATGGTGCCCTTCATCTATCATCTTTTGAAAAGCAATGTCACCTTCACTTGCTTTTCTTTTCATGTATTTACATAAACCTTCTAATCGGAGCAATACCATCTTTAAATAATCTTTTTCCCTCCCCTCACCGTAAGATTCAAAAAACAATTTAACTCTTTGTTTTATACGGTCGGCATGCTGTAATGAATTATAATAAACTACCTCTCCTTTTTCAGTATGATAAACCCTACTTAACGGGACACAAGTGTAAAGAGCATAGGCTATGTCCCAAAGCCTAGGACCAGGACCAGCAATATCAAAATCAATGATCCCCACTGGTCTTTCATGATTAAAAATAATATTGTATATCGCAAAATCATTGTGGCATACAACTTCTATTTTATTTGGAGTATTATCCATGGGTTTCCAATCATCTGATAAGGGAAAGTCACTTACAGCTTCATGGTAAAGACGGAGCATCTTCGCTATTTCTTTTAATACCTCATTAGACCACATATATTTTTTTAAAGGATAATTACCAGCTTCTCCTTGAATAAATGATAATTTCTCTCTATTTTTTTCATCAATACCTAAAAACTTTGGTGCATATCTGAAATCTTTGCTTTCTAAATGTTCTAATAATTTGTGGATTTTGGTACTGTCTGGCTTTAATTCTCGTCGAACAGTATCTCCAAAACGATATACGCTTGAAACATTCCCTCCTGTTAGCATTTCTTCGTTTTCGTTCTTACTTTTCATTAAAATTCCCCCAATTTAGGGACGCTGTGATTGTGTCAATAGAGATGTATTTTTACCCATAAATAAAAACAGATATACAAGGATATCTGTTTGACAATGGGAATTTTATTGTCCACATCATGTATCCCTTGAATGATTTCAGATAGACAAAAAAACGCACCCTTAGGATTCAGGACCGCATTGTGTCTTTATCCAATTAAATAATCCTATCAAGGTATTCTACATGTGTAATATAAATTCCCCTTTCTTTACATCTCTACATTAAATAATAGCAAGTATTACTAACTAATTAAAGGAAATGTCACAGTTTTTCAATTATTCTGATCTTTCCTATTATTACAAGATCGCTCAATTAATGTAAACATCCTCTACTAACCTTTCAGTATAATGAGATTCACTATATGAATTCTTGATAAGAACAACTTGATAGAAAAATATAAGCATTAGTAATACTCCGATAAGAGATTTACTTGAGGAGGATGATTATTTAACAATAGAGCTCACCTCTCCTTTTCAAGGGTCATCTACATTTCATGTTATAGCCTATACATTTATACCAATTAGTCAAAATCACTTTGTTTCTACCAGCCCTTATTCCAATAAACAGACTATTTGTTGAATAACTTATTTTTTCAAGCCTATTTGTTAACAGTGCCAAATTTGAAAGCGAAAAATACTTTTAGCACGAAAAAATAGTCTAAAACTCAACACAACCACCATGTAAATATTTACATCTACTTCCTTTCGATTGAAAAAAGAACTTCCCGAATAGAAAAGTTCCCTAATAGTGATCGGCTATACTCGCAAAGATTGTGGCTTTTAGAATAGGAGTGAATTCCTTTACTCGTAGGACTTCGTGCTCTTTTCCAAACGAAGAATTCTTTTCTAGACAAAAAGTAGGGAATCACATAAAAAATTTACAGATTGATTATTCTCTGTATCAGAACAACAAGATTTAGGAAAAGAGTTTAGTGATAAAACCTAACCCTTAACCCCTCTCTTCTAAAATCCTCCTCCGCCAAACCAGCTATTTGATTTAATTCGATCTTCTTCTTGGATTTGTCTTTCCCTTTCGTTAGTTGACTCAAATTTATTCCGGCTCAATACCCTTCTCAAAATAACACTAATAATAGATGTAAGTAAGAAAAAGCCTAAAATCCACACCATATTTATTCCTCCATCTCTATTTAAAAGATTTGGCTACTCTGATTAAATCATCCTTCGATATTTCATCATCCTTAGTTGCTAAATCATAATCCACGTTTCCAACTTCCCAAAAGATAATTTTGGCTCCTTGTTCATTCACCAAGTAATAACCAGTGAAGTCCCCTATTTTGATTTCTTCTGTTTTCACCTCCCCTCTAACCCAACCACCCTTAAAAGCTTTCATATCGATAAATTCACCATTGACTCCATAAAATTGGAAAGATTGGAAACTTTCACGTTGATTTTCCGTTGGAGCAGGCGTAAATGTGGCCATCTCCTGTTCAAAAGGAAGAAATGTAGGAAGCTTTGCTTGGAATGGCTCGTTTTCTATCGCTTCCATTAATTCGACTTGTTGAACTTCAGTAATGCCAGTGATCCTTCCCTCACCAATGATCCCAATTTGCGATAATCCAAAATTGAGCAGGAGTACGAACACACAAAAGAGGACCATAAAGCTTACAACGGCGGTGAACCTATATTTCTTGATTGGTTTTTCTTCTTCTTTTAACGTCGCTATTTTCTTTCTAATATTATTCTTCATTTCTTCATTAAATCCCTTGTCGTTGAAAACTTCCGCTTCCATTATTACTAATATCAATTTTACTTTTTAGGGGAGTACAAAACGGAAGTATGAAATTTACTGGTAAAAAATTTATTCTGGGTTTAATTTTAACTATTCTTTCTATTAATGTGATAATGTTTTTCATTTTATAAAATACGACGCTATATGAATTGTTGTACGATAACAAACCGTGGATTTAGACCATTTACATAATACAAGTTATCTCGAAATCAAATCTCCAGCTAACGGGCGCAATTGTGAAGTAACTCATAGATTTAAACGACAGTTTTGTCATATTTTTAGGTGAAGTGGAGTATCTTACATCAAAAATTAACCAACTAAATTTTAACCCCGTCCTAAATTTAGAACGGGGTTACTTCAAAGGTGCAACAAATAAATATCAAAACAAAACGAACTGGATTTCACAATGAAATTCGCAGTGCGTTTTTTATTGTTATATCTCCACTCCTCTAAATTTTTTTTGCTAAATTACATCACTAGTGTTGCATAAATAATGTTTGAATTTTCAGTTTTATCATTTTTTCTGTTTAGAGCCAAAAAAGGAAATACCCAACTAGAGGTGGCTCTGTTCATTTGTTAATTATTTACAATTAGACTCAAGTGACGACAACAATTTGGTTTTAAGGAATCGCTTTTCCTTCAATCTTCCGAATCCAAATATGTGCTGATTTCCAGAATGCAGCCTTTAGATAACGGCTAATCTGTAAGGTTTTTCGCTTACTTCCAGTTTCAATTTGTACGAGTACATGTAGGCAAAAAACAATCAATGCGATAAATACTTGATTTTGAATAGC
>NZ_JAYKTS010000045.1 GCF_037024155.1 Bacillus sp. 2205SS5-2 | reverse complement strand
CTTAAAAAATTGGAGCGGAAGGCACTCGACTCCTCGAAAATGACGTGTCATTTCCTTCGTGCGATGTGAATTCTAGATCCTCTTTCAATGTCCTGCGGGATTAGCGGGACAGGTGAGACCCAGGTGCCGTACCTACTGGAACGGAACCTTCCATGGAGGCTCACCGCCCGCCCCGCGGAAAGCGAGTGCCTGGAGCGGAAATCTATAACCTAGTTTGAAATTGAAAGTTCAACGATATTGCAAGTCAGTAAGAGAATCTTATATCAACTGAAACAGTGAGTCTTTCTGAGCTAACGGCATACTCATTAATTTAATTAAAAAACCTACACTGAATAGAAATGAACTTTATTCAAAAAAAAAAAAAAAAACAGAGCCAATCACAAAGAATGGCTCTGTTGAGTGATGCAATTTTTACACGAAGAGGTTAATATTTGAATCTTCCGCTTTGCCTAAGTACGTGGCAACGCCGCCGATTTCAATTCCATCGATTAGTTCCTCTTGACGAATCCCCATAACATCCATACTCATCGAACAGGCAACAATTTCTACTCCAAGTTCGATTGCTGAGGCCATCAATGTTTCCAAGTTGTCTACGTTTTTATTTTTCATTACTTTTTGAATCATTTTGGCACCAGCTCCACCGAAATTCATATTAGATATCGGCAATTTTTTTGGACCTGATGGCATCATGGCACCAAATATTTTATCCATAAATTCTTTATCTTGTTTTTCTGAGGCTTCTTTACGAAGGATGTTTAACCCCCAGAAAGTGAAGAACATCGTTACTTTTTTACCCATCGCCGCAGCACCGGTAGCGATAATGAAAGAAGCAATTGCTTTGTCGTAGTCTTGATCAAACACAACAAGTGTAGCTCCTTTTTCTTCTCTCAGTGAAGTTTCTCTACCTGCAGCGACTTCTAGGTTGGCGATTCCCTTTTGAATGAATACTGAAAACGTCTTCTCATCTTTGGATTGATGTAAGAAGGTGTTTCCAGTTTTCGCACACCATTCGATAATATCTCTTGTAAACCCTGGATCCGTAACTTTAATTTCTAATGTCTCGCCTTCATTCATGGTGTTCATGCATTTATATACTTCTGTTATAGGACCTGGACATTGGAGACCGGTGCAATTTAGTTGTACTTTGGCTTTGATTGCTTGGGTAGATGAAATAATCTCTTTTGGCTCATTCATCTCTAAAGTTTTATTAGTTGTTTCTTCCACTAGACGCTCTTGTTGATCTCTGGTGAATATGTTATACGTTTTAAATCCGCCGCTTACGTTAAAAACAGTAAAACCATATTGTTGTAAAATTCGCGTTGCTAAGTATCCTCTTAATCCAACTTGACAAGTCACAAATATTGGTTGATCTTTCGGTAAACTCTCTACTTTGTCCCTAATTTCACCTAAGGGTAGATTTATCGATCCTGGAATAAAGCCGAGCTCCCGTTCAATCGGTTCACGTACATCTATTAAGAATCCACCGTTTTCTACAATTTCATCAATTTGATTATAATGAACTACTTGTACTTCTTGGTCTACAATATTCGTTGCCACATACCCCAACATATTGACAGGGTCTTTGGCGGATGAATACGGTGGTGCATACGCTAACTCTAGATCTGGAAGATCCTGTACAGACAAACCACCTTTGATCGCTGTGGCAATAACATCAATTCGCTTTTCGACTCCTTGAACGCCGACCCCTTGCACACCATAAATTTGACCTGATTCTGGGTGAAATGTCAATTTTAGTGAAATAGGACTACCACCTGGATAGTAACTCGCATTTGAATTAGGATGAACATGCACGGCTTCGAATGGTACATCTAAGTTTTGTAGCGTCTTTCCATTATTACCAGTTACGGCAACGGTTAAGTCAAAAACCTTCGCAACAGCTGTTCCTAATGTTCCTTTATAGGATGCCTTACGTCCATCAATATGATCTGCCACTAACCTCCCTTGGCGATTTGCCGGCCATGCTAGTGGCACCATTGTAGGTATTCCAAGTATATAATCTTTTACTTCAATCGCATCTCCAATCGCATAAATATCCTGATCTTTTGTTTGAAGATGCTCGTTCACTATGATCCCGCCACGTTTTCCGATATCAAGGTCTGCTCGTTCCGCCAATTCATTCTCAGGGCGAACACCAATTGAAAGTATGGTGATATCACTTTCTAGTTCTTTCCCGCTACATAAAATGACTTTTTTGCCGTTTTCCTTAAATTCTTTCACACCGTCTTCTAAAATCAAATTTACATCTTTGTCTCGTAAGTGCTGATGAACCATCGCTGCCATTTCTGGATCTAATGGTGCCATCACTTGTGACCCAAGTTCGATAACCGTTACTTCTAATCCGCGGTGATGAAGATTTTCAGCCATTTCTAGACCAATGAATCCCCCACCTACTACAACTGCTCTTTTTGGTTTTTTTTGATCCACCCACGTTTTGATACGATCCGTATCTGGTACATTACGGAGTGTAAATACATTTTTTGCCTCTGGAAGTCCAGCAAAAGATGGGACAATTGGACGTGCACCGGGAGATAATATCAATTTATCGTATGATTCCTCATACACTAATCCATTTTGAACATTCTGTACGGTCACTGTTTTTTGATCACGATTAATTTTGATTACTTCTGTTAGATTACGAATATCTAAATTAAATTTTTTGTTCATGCCTTCAACCGTTTGAACTAGTAAACTTTCACGCTTAGGAATCACTCCACCGATGTGATAAGGTAATCCACAATTAGCAAAAGAGATGTATTCTCCTTTTTCAAACATCACAATCTTAGCATTTTCATCTATTCGACGTATTCTCGCTGCAGCAGTCGCTCCTCCAGCTACTCCTCCGACAATCACGATTTTCTTTTCCATAGTAACGCCTCCCGGTAGTTATAACATTTAGATCTTTAGTTAACTCTTTTGTTCAATAATTCACATTTTATTGATGTCCCCATCTTACATCTGATTTCTCTCTATGTCAATATACCCCTAAGTGTATATTTCGTGACATAAATACCTCACACTTTTATTCCAAAAAATCAATTTTTTCTGGACCTGCCTTAAGTGATAGCTAAAATATTTATCTAGATGTCCACACATCGTTATTTTTTGAAAATAATATACATTTTTTAGCAGATAATTAGAAATCTGACTATAATAGTAAACATAACAACCTGTAATTCCATATGTTCTCATACAGATTATTAAATTTTTCTCGTTCGTGATTCAAAATTTGCAAGTGAAAATTGAATAAATTTATGTGCGGTATTCAAGGTTAATAAAGATCACGGTTAGAGAAAAGTAGGAACAATAAAAACGACAGTATATCAGGAGATACTGTCGCTTTTTATATATCTAATTTTTAGTACTCAAATACAAGAGTCTTCCTACTTTCATTCAATCCCTCTATCTCGTTTCGTGTAGAAAAACTCCCATTCATTCCCATCAGGATCCGTGACCCAAAATTTGTCCTGTAGAGCATAACAGCAATTAATGTTAATTTCTTCTCTAGTGAAAAACCCTTGTTTTTCTAGCCTGTCTTTATGATTTAATACTTCCTCAAGAATGTCGACCTGGATGCCGAAATGTCCAACTTGATTTCCCTTCACATTTTCCTGGAGATTTAACGTAAAGTTTAATGCAACATCATCAGGTAAAAATTTAGCATAGTCCTCTCTTATTTTTACCGGGGCACCGTTAAAAATTTTTGTGTAAAAGTCTATGGAAGAAGATAAATTTGTTACATTGAGACCAATATGCGTTCTTAACACCATAACCACTCCTTAAATCAATTTTTTTGATGTATTAAACAAAAAAATAAACCCATTATTCGATCCGATAATACAACAGAATTCTTGTCATAAACCATGAGAATTCAAACTAAGGCTTCTCCACTATAGCTGATAAGCTCTCCCTTATGACTAGAGGTAGTTTTGAACTACTCCTCATGAAAGAGAATAAGTTCAGATATTCCCTATTCGACAAAAGACAATTGAATTATTCTTATATCAAATTTTCTTGATTATTTATAGATTACTCGAATGTTCAGAAAAAAGCAACCCTTTAATCAATTTTTTTTGATTATCCTTTCGAATTAGTGATTTAGGCCGGATGTATAAAAAGCGTAATAAATAGGGCTCTTCAAATTATTTCGTTTATCCAAATAAACCAGTTGTAACCATTATTGGAATTAATATAGGTTTTTTCGAGTGAATGGTGGCTTGAGTGCTGCCATCGAGTTTTTCATAAGACCATTTTCGAACTTGTTTATATACGGCGATATAGCTTTGTCTTGGGTATTCTTTCGTCTATTTTTAATGGATATTATCAGCAAATTGGAGGATTCGATTTAAAATTAGATTAGCGAGATACAATGTCTACGAAAAGAGCCGTTATTAAAATAAGCAACTGCATGTAGAAATTTCATGATACTCAAAGTACTCATACATTCAAAACAATTTCAAACTCGTCTCGCCCAGATTTGAAGAATATCCAATCATAGAATGCTCCATTTCCTCACGATTTACTTGCTTATACTAAGTCCCTTCTCTATCGATCCGTTGCTACATTGAAAAGAGACTGACAAAATCCAGTCTCTTTTCATATCCATCGATCATGTTTAGCGAAACATCAATATTTATTCAGAAGGCTGCATCATCTAAGATTTCATTTTCTGCCTAGGAGAGAATTGATCAATCTCAGATAGGGTTTCCTCATGGAAACTTTGAACGATTTTGCTTCCGACAATCACACCATCACATCTCTCGTTCATTTCATCCATTTGTTCTCGTGAAGAAATTCCAAATCCAGCTAATACCGGAACGGGACTAATGCTCTTTAGTCTATCCAAAAAATCAAATACACGAGGAGTGAACGTTCTACGCTCACCTGTAATTCCAGTCACGGTAACTGCGTATAAAAACCCTTGTGATTGAGTGGCTAGCTTTTCCAACCGCTCATTTGGTGACGTCAAAGAAACTAATTGAATCAAACAAATTTCTTCACTTCTTACGATAGATTCTAACAGTCCACTTTCTTCTTGGGGCATATCCGGAACGATCAATCCCGATACCCCTGCCTCTATGATATCTTTGGAAAACTGCTCGATTCCATAAACAACGATTGGATTTAGATAACTCATAAGTATAATTGGAACCGAGATACCATCCTGGATTTCTTTCAGTTTTTCGATTACCCCCGTGAGAGTGGTTCCATTTTGGAGAGCCCTTATGCCGGCATTTTGAATCGTCGGACCGTCAGCGACTGGATCAGAAAACGGAACTCCTATTTCAATAGCCGATGCTCCTACTCTTTCAAGGTAAGCAATTTTTTCTTGTAGTGAATCTAATCCTCCGTCTCCAGCCATGATATAGGGAATAAACAGTTTTTCATTTCGTTTCAATATCAATTGTAAATGCTTAGTTAAGTCATGCATGAGAGCCACCTCCAATGTTTCTTTGAATCGTTTCGACATCTTTATCTCCTCGTCCTGATAAGCATACGACAATCAGTTCTTCTTCAGAACGATTTGCCGCCTCTTTTATGGCGTATGAGATAGCGTGGGCACTTTCTAACGCAGGTAATATCCCTTCTGTTTGGCAGAGCATTTTCAAAGCGTCCATTGCTTCTGTATCTGTCACTGAATGATAATGTACACGTCCAGTATCTTTCAAATAACTATGCTCTGGGCCCACACCTGGATAGTCTAGCCCTGCAGAAATGGAGTGGGCTTCATCAATTTGACCAAATTCATCTTGTAACACATACATCATTGCTCCGTGAAGAACACCTAATGTCCCCTTCGTAAGAGAGGCTGCATGTTCTTCTGTTTCAATTCCCGCTCCCCCTGCTTCCACACCAACGAGTTCTACATTTTGATCGTCTATAAAAGGATAAAACATACCCATTGCATTGCTTCCTCCTCCTATACAAGCGACAATCAGATCTGGTAATCCTTTTTCTTGCAGTAGAATTTGCTTTCTCGTTTCTTTTCCTATTACACTTTGAAAATCACGAACGATTTGTGGAAATGGGTGCGGGCCCAATACCGAACCGATAATATAATGTGTATCCTCTACGTTTGATACCCAGTAGCGTAAGGCTTCATTCACAGCGTCTTTTAGCGTACCTTTTCCTTGTTTGACAGAGACTACCTTTGCACCCAGCAATTCCATTCGAAACACGTTCAATTGTTGTCTTCTAATATCCTCTTCTCCCATAAAAACAACGCACTCTAAATCGAACAATGCACATACGGTTGCGGTCGCAACTCCATGTTGACCTGCACCCGTCTCAGCGACAATTTTCTTTTTGCCCATACGCTTTGCAAGTAAAGCCTGACCTATAGTATTGTTGATTTTGTGAGCTCCAGTGTGATTTAAATCTTCTCGTTTCAAATAGATCTTGGCACCGCCAATTTTTCTGGTTAAATTTTCAGCAAAGTATAATGGATTTTCTCTTCCAATATATTGTGTTAAATAATAAGAAAGGTCATTTTGAAAGCTAGGATCGTTAGTAGCTTTATGGTACTCTTTTTCGAGTTGAATGACAGCCTCCATTAATGTTTCAGGTATAAATCGTCCACCATAAAAGCCAAAATGTCCGTTATCATCGGGTTGTGTGTAGGTTTTCATGTTTATTCCCCATTTCTATAGTTAATTGCCTAAAGCTGGCGTGTGCTCGTTTCACAAAATCACTCATCAATGCTGCATCTTTTTTCCCATTCATTTCTACTCCGGAGGAAACATCGACCATATCAGGTTTTACGCTCTTTATTGCTTCACTCACATTGTCAGGGGACAATCCGCCTGCGAGGATTAGTTTTGTTTTTGTTCCTGAAAAGGTTTGGAGAAGATTCCATTGAAATACTTGACCGCTTCCTGCCCTTGCTCCATCAAATAATAGATACTCACAATTCGAATCATCCACCTGCTGTAAATCGACTTCCTCTTTTACACTTACTGCATTTATTACCGGGAATTTCACCTTCTTCCGATACTCTTCACTTTCTTGCCCATGTAACTGCACATAATCTAGGCCTGCAGTGTGAGCTATATGATTGACCTCTTCATAAGGTGCATTCACAAAAACTCCAACTGTTTTCATAGAAGAATCCAATTCAGTAACAATCATTGCCGCTTCATCTAATGAAATTTGTCGTCGACTCCTTGCAAAAACAAATCCAATCATATCTGCACCGGCTGTTTGAGCAGATTTAGCATCTTTTAAGGATGTAATTCCACAGATTTTGACCTTCATCTTTCCTTCAACTCCTTTGAGGCTTGTAGTTGAGAAATCGTTCCTTTAATATCTTTACTTCTCATCAATGTTTCGCCAACAAGAATCCCGTCTACATTTGCCGCTGCGACTCTTTCGGCGTCTGACTTTCCTTTGATACCACTTTCACTAATGATTTTGATATTTCTATTCTTCATGACTTTCATGAGATTTTCAGTTATAGCAAGATCAACATCAAAAGAATGGAGGTTTCTATTATTTATGCCAATCAAGCTAGCACCTAGTTTGATTGCATTCATAAGTTCACCTTCATCATGAACTTCAACCAACACTTCTAGACCTTCTTGTTGACAATAGTGGAATAGCTCGCTTAAACGCTTTGGTGAGAGTGCTGCCACAATCAACAATATAATATCAGCACCTGCTTGTTTTGCAATGTCAATTTGTGATTCGTGGATAAAAAAATCCTTACAAAGAAGTGGTGTATTCACAGCCATCCGGACCGCGCGTAAATCTTCCATACTACCTTTAAAAAACAATTCATCCGTTAAAACTGAAATTGCTTCAACACCTGCCTCTGCGTAGAGGATTGCTTGTTGCACGGGGTCAACATCCACTAGGATATCTCCTTTGGAAGGAGAAGCACGCTTGATTTCTGCAATAATTGCAAGGTGATCCCGATGATTCAGCTGATTGAATAGGGACCGTTTCACAGATCGGTTGATTTTTAATTCACTCGATTCTTGTAACTTAGCTACTTCTTCTTTCTTTTTAGCAATGATTGTATCTAAAATAGTCTTCATATGGAAACCTCCCGCTGGTTTGTTTTTGCTACTTGTTGAACACTCTTCAATATCTTTAACGCTTCTCCGGAATGAACACTTGCTTTTGCCATCTTAATCCCCGCTGAAATGTCCTTTACTTTTTGAGCAGTAAACAAAGCTAAACCAGCATTGAGTAGCACCGTATCGAGATGCGCCCCCTTTTCTCCCTGAAGAACATTCAGCAATATTTGCGCATTTTCTTCAGGATTCCCCCCTTGGATTTCGGCTAATGTATAGCGAGGTAGTCCAATATCTTCAGGCTGAAAAGTAAAGGATTTTGTTTCTCCTTTTTCGATGAGGATGCACTTGTTCTCTCCAAGAAGAGACGCCTCGTCCATTCCCCCTGCACCATGTACCAGTAGCGAACGCTTTTGTTCCGTTTTTGCCAAAACTTCGGCAATTCTTGGCATGTATTCTTGCTGAAATACACCCATCAATTGGTAGTTTATCGCTAAAGGGTTGGTTAGTGGTCCAATCACATTGAAAATGGTCGGCACTTTTAATTGTTTTCGGACTCTCATAATATTTTTCACTCTTGGATGCATGGTAGGTGCATACAAAAAGGTAAGATTTGATTCGCGTAGTAGATTTTCTTGCTGTTTCATCGACATCGTAGCCGGAATTCCTAGTTTTTCTAATACATCCGTACTCCCTGATTTACTCGATACACTACGATTGCCGTGTTTAGCGACAGGTACTCCTGTCCCAGCTAACACAAAAGCTGATGCAGTACTAATATTAAAGCTACCAACACCATCTCCACCTGTGCCACAAATATCAATCAAATCCTCGTAAGCAACAGGAAACGTATTGGCGTTTTTTTTCAGAATTGAAACAAGTCCGGCTATTTCTTCAGCAGTCTCACCTTTTGTACGAAGAGCAATTAAAAAGGCAGCGATTTCAACCAATTCTGTTTGATCTTGAAGTAGCTTTTCCGAAGCTCTCTCCATTTCTTCGAACGAGAGGGACTGTTGTAAACTAAGAGATTGTAGATATTTCTTCATACGTATCCTCCTTCTTAATCAATGTTAGAAAATTGGCCAACAGTTTTTTTCCGGAAGGTGTTTTAATTGATTCAGGGTGAAACTGAAGTCCGTACACGTCATAGAGACGATGCTTAAGACTCATGATTTCACCATCTTCCATGCATCTAGATGTTATCTCAAGCGGACTACTATTATGGAATGATCTCACAGATAAGGAATGGTACCGCATTACTTGTAGTGGAGATGACAAGTAACTGAAGAGCCCTTTCCCGTTATGGCGAATTAGAGATGTTTTACCATGTCGAATGGAGATGGCTTGTTCTACCTTTCCACCGAAGACTTCAGCGATAACTTGGTGGCCTAAACATATACCCAATATTGGAGTTTCCTGATGAAATTCTCTTACCACTTCTTCACAAATTCCAGCTTCCTTAGGTATTCCTGGTCCAGGTGAAAGAATGATAGCTTCGGGATTCATCACTCTCACTTCTTCAATTGTGACTTCATCATTTCGCTTCACCAAAACATCTTTCCCCAATTCACTTAAATATTGAAATAAGTTATACGTAAAGGAATCATAATTATCAATTAGTAGAATCATTGCTTAACCTCCAATAATGCTTTTGCTTTATTCATCGTTTCTTCATACTCCGTTTCAGGATCAGAATCATAAACAATCCCTGCCCCGGCTTGGACATAGGCTTTTTCTTCTTTTACAATCATCGTTCTTATTGCCAAAGCAAGATCAAAATCTCCGTTGAAGCCAATATAGCCAACTGCTCCAGAATAAAGGCCCCTTTTGCTCTGTTCTAATTCGTTAATGATTTGCATAGCCCTAATTTTAGGTGCACCTGAAACCGTACCAGCCGGCAAGCAGGCAGCCAGTACTTCGTCATTATTTACTGCTTTTCTCCTAATTCCCTTTACTTCTGAAACAAGGTGCATTACAAATTTATATCGTTCTACCTGTAGATATTTCGTTAAGCCGATACTTCCAGTTTTACATACTCTTCCCAAATCATTTCGAGAAAGATCAACGAGCATATTATGTTCTGCAAGTTCTTTCTCATCAGAAAGTAACTCTTTTTGAAGATTTTCATCTTCCTCTGCGGTTGCTCCCCGTTTTCGTGTTCCAGCAATGGGGTTGGTGGTTAACCCCTCACCATGGGCCTTAACTAGACTTTCTGGTGATGTACCGAGCACAACATAATCAGAAAAATCTATAAAATACATATAAGGCGAAGGATTCTCTTTTCGAAGCTTTCGATAATAGAGAAAAGGATTACCTGTGAACTTTGCCTCCAATCGTTGTGAAATAACCACTTGGAAAATGTCCCCCGCCGTAATATACTCTTTTGCTTTCACAACGTTTTCCTTAAATTTTTCTTTCTCGATATTAGAATTAAATGAGAGATTCTGTCTCGCCAAGGTATCTTCTTCCCTCTGGTACACGCCTGCTTCTATTTCTTTTTTTAATTCTTGATTTTTATTTTTAAGTTCATCTTGGCTTAATTGATGTCCTAAATTCAATGAAAGAAGAGATAGTTTTTCTTCAATATGATCAAAGACGACTAACTGGTCATAAAGCATAAAGTGAACATCTGGCATCTGGAGGGAATCTTCAGGAACTTTACCGATTTTTTCGATTTGCCTTATCACATCATAGCCGATGTAACCTATCCCGCCTCCTGCAAAAGGGAATGGGAATGGTAGGGACAAATCCTCGAAGGTTTTTATGGTGTCAAACAATGTGGTCAGTTGTCCACCCTGTTTATGTTGAGTCGAATCCAGAAAAGAAATAATCGTATCTGGTCCAGTTCCTTTTATCTCACCAAAAGGGTTTCGGCCGATAAAGGAATATCTCCCACTTTCCTTATGTTTTGCGGAACTCTCTAGAATGAATTTTTTAGTCCCCGAGAGAATTTGAAAAATTTGGATTGGTGTGTAGAGATCCCCCTCTAATTCTATTAGATGATATAAATATGCTGTATCAGATTTGGTTTTCATTCTTTTTCCTCCTAGGTGTTTTTTGTGAAATTGTTGTCATTTGCCTATTTTCAGTCCTATAAAAATGAATAAAAAAAGTCCCCCACTTACACAAAAATAGTGTGTAAATGGAGGACGAATAGACCGCGGTGCCACCTCTTATTGGAGTGAAAATCACTCCCTCTTGTTCAGATACGGGATCTGCTATCCTATATCCTATCCTGTTAACGGGGGAAACCGGACTTTCCTACTTTTGGTTCAAAAAGTCTCTCACAAGTCCATTCGATTCAATCTATCGTACTAAGCTCTCACCACTGCTTAGCTCTCTGTAACGCTTCGATTGAATGTACTCCTCTTGTTCAACGATTTAATATATTTAGTTAAGAAATTCAGATGGTGTTCTTTTTTGACGACAAGCTATACGTACTTACGTTTTAAAAAACACAAAAAGGCCCTCATCCTAAAGGACGAGGAACCCGTGGTGCCACCTTTGTTTAGATCAATTCAACATCGATCATCTCATTAGTATCAAAGCAAACTGCTTTTAATACTTGTCTCTTGTAACGATGAGACATTTCGCCAAATCCTACTCTACACATTTCGGTTTGGGGCTCCGAAGTCCATTCGCTTTTCTGTCCACACTGGTTCGCACCGACCACCAGCTCTCTGAAGCTTTCAAAAAAGGTACTACTCTTCATCTTCGCCAATATTTCCGTCTTTAGTTGCTCTTATCATATTCCCTTTCAGCTCGTCTTGTCAAGATAAACAAATATGATTTTACTTATTTTTTCATTTTTCTCCGTACTTTTTCTTTCCAGTCCGTTGCTAAACCAGATAGATTCGATAATTTTTTTAGTTCGTTCAAATTTTCTTTTTCGTGAAAAAATAGCTGATTCGCTCTTAGCAAGGATAAAGATTGTTCGTCCCGCTCTAATAGAGTTATGGATGAATAAATATCAATGATGCCTTTTTGAATCACACGAAAAAAATAACCCGTGTATCCTTCTCGAATAATTTCATTTAATAGTGAGGGCTGCTGATTAAATTTTGATATGGTCGAACAAGGAATACGTCCTTGTGAAACTTGCACTATACTGGTTCCAATCTGAAAGATGTCGCCTATATAAATTTCTCGTTCAGTCATACCTGAAACAGTCATATTTTCCCCGAATGCTGGTAATCGCAACTTTGAACCAAGTACTTCCTCCCAAAACGCATAATGTTCGAATGGATATACACAGATCACTCTATCTACTCCGCCATGAAATGCAAGGTTTTCAACGCAATCTCCCTTTATCTGATCTATTTCAACCGTTAATTTTTCAACCCTGTCTTTACCGATTCCTGATGTATATATATGCTCACCGTTAGAAATATTTTTCGGTGTTCCACTCGCCAATGCATGAATCATCATGGCTGAACAACCTCTGATTCAAACTCTAAATGAATTGAATCGGCTATTGGTATATAACCAATATTTTGATAAATTTTATTTGAGGTTGGATAATCAAGGTCCGTATACAATGTACAAAAATCGTATTGCTCAAGTAGTTGTAAAGAAAGGGTTTTGACTACTGAACTCCCATACCCCCTTTTTCTGTACTCTACTGGAGTGAACACAAGATTAACACTACACCCATTTTCCGTATGCCTGGCCCTTCTTGCCATGGAAACCGGTGCACCGTTCACTTGCCAAAAATAAACGGATTCTTCGTTATCAATCATTTCAATTGCTCGTTGTTTTGCCTCATCCTCTGTAAGTGGGCTTACTCCCGTATCATCAATAAATTGGAGAATCCATTTAGCAACTAAATCACCATCTTTAGACACCGCTTTTAGATACTCCCCTTCTGATACAGGAATATCAACCACACTATCCAGAAAATAAATTCTCTGCCTCATTTTTGTTATTGCTCGCTCTCCGGTTCGACGACTCCATAAATCAGCAAATTTATTGGCGTTGTTTTTTTCTGCTACAACACCAGAAATGTCGATATTCTCTTGTCTGGCATATGTAATAAAACGCTTGTGAGCTTTCTCTTCAAAGTCCTTTTCACAAATAGAAATTAATGGATGAGGTGGTGTCATGATGTATACACCAATCAGCTGATCCTCATCATAAATGGTAGCCAAAACGGCATTTCTGTGCCGATTTAATTCGACCATTTGGTTGATCAATCCTATTGATAAATTATTTTCCGCTTCTTTTTGTAGCAAAAATGGGAACACTTCGGTCTTGAATAAAATGGGGTCATTAAATACTTGTAAATCCATATATTTTCACCTCAATTTACTGTATTCGACAAACACTAAATGAATCCTTTTAAAATCACATTTAGCGGTAAATTTATTCAAACCCCTTCTCTCTTTCAACTAGGCTGTTTCGCAAAGTTTGTTGCTTTTCGTATCAGTCTATTATCTATGATTTAGTATAGTTTCGGGCATCATTTACGAAATGCGGAAGTGGCTGCCCAGGGACGGCAGCTAGATCCGTCTATTTTTGATGGAATTCAAGAGTGAAGTGAAAGATTTAATCAAAAATATGATGAAATAGCCATAATCTATACGAAAAGAGCCTTCAACTAATAAAATGACCGATTCCGATTACCCATACCAGAAACGAAGCTAACACAATCGAAATAATCATGGTTGTTATACTTCTTACGAGTGATTTTCCGTCTTTGACACCAGCGAATCCTAGTAATCCTAAAAAAAAGGAAAAGAAAATAAGTCCCAAAATGAGGTAGAGGGGATGAAAATTCAATGTTTTTTCAGAATAATGGAACATACTCGGAAAGCTAAGGAAGAAAAACATCGCTAGACAAAGTAATGAAAGGATAAATGAGTAAGTGTTTAATTTTTCAAGCAATTTATTCACCTCTTTCATTTTTTGGGTATTCACTTAATTTTCCACGGTAATTCTCGTCCTTTACATACAATTTCCCTATATTAAGAATGCTCTCGCAAATTAAAGTCCATTTCGTACCAGTCTAAACCCTAAAATAAATCTTTGTTTCAGCCTATTTTTTCGACTACTTTTGATGAAATTCGACAATGAAACTTAGAATACTGACAAATATTAGATGAAATAGCCACAATTTGTACGAAGTGAGCCTAACGTTAGAAGGGGATAAAGAACATGTAAAAATTGATTATTCACTGTATTTTACTGGATTTCATGCTGTTTTTAGATAGCGATTAAGCAGGAGAGACTTATTGCTTGCCCTCTGAAACTCCTTGTCCTAACTTTGGAGAAAAAATCAAAATCGCTTTTCATATTTCAACCCAATTTATTGCCAAACCATTCCCTTATTTTTTTCTTTTGAAGAATACAATTTTCCAAGTTTCATTGAAACTTCCGCTTGATTAAACCATATTTTACCTCTATGATTTTCAAGAGGGGGAATAGATATGAACTATCGTCAATTAGATGAAAAAGATGCATCCGATTATTTGCAGTTACGGTTAGAAGCGTTAAAGATTTCACCAGATGCCTTTGCTTCCACATTAGAGGAAGCACTTCAAAAAGATAATCCTATTGACCAAACCAAAAATCGACTTAATTCACCTACTAGCATAACTTTTGGTGCTATTCAAAATGATGCACTTGTCGGAGTCGCTACTCTGTTATTATCAAAAAATCAAAAGCTCAAGCATAAAGGCGAAGTTGTGGCTGTCTATGTTACACCCGAATTTCGAGGTGCGAAGATCTCAAGAGAATTAATGAATCAATTAATTGCTTATGCAAAATCAACGAACCTATCTCATATAAAATTAACGGTTGTATCTACAAATATTAAAGCTATTTCCTTGTATCATACTCTTGGATTTGAGGTCTTTGGACTAGAAAAACACTCTATGAAAGATACCATTTCTGGAGGGTATATCGATGAATTATTGATGCAAATGCACTTATGATAAGGCTGTTTCCGCAAAGATTGTGGCATTTCGTATCAGTTAATCATCTGTGATATAGCTTTGTTTCGGGTATCATTTACAAAATGCGGAAGTGGCTGCCCTGCGGCGTCAGGCAAATGAAGAACTTGGAGGTGATGCCTGCATCGCTGTAGGGTTATTCATTTGACCCGGAGCCGCAAGCCACTGCAGCTAGATCCGTCTGTTTTTGATAGAAATCAACAATGAAATGGAGGATTTAGTCAAAAATCAGATGAAATAGCCACAATGTATACGAAAAGAGCCTATGATAAAAAACGATAGTAGATAAAATGAGGAGGTGTATCATCGCCTCATTTTTTTGTACAGAACTATTTATCTCTCCTTACATATGCTAATACTAAATTCTAGAGAACTGGAGAGACATATATGAAAAACAACTACTTAGATGTGTTGGCCTACTTCGGCATTGGCGGGGCTCATCCCGGTGGATTTGAATTAACAAAATCCATTTTAAGTAATATAAAGATTCTCGATTCATTTTGCGTACTCGATGTTGGATGTGGAACTGGTCAAACGGCTACCTATCTTCATGAGGAATTTGGTTGCAATGTTACGGCGATAGACTTGCATCCACTCATGGTTGAGAAAGCAAAAAAACGAGTAAAACCCTTGAAACAAAAGGTCAAAGTGTTAGAAGAAAATGTTCAAGAACTTTCTTTTTGCTCAGAGACCTTCGATTTTGCCTTAGCTGAATCGACCCTTTCTTTCACAGATTTCTCCGCTTCAATTCATGAGTTATACCGCGTTTTAAAAACCGATTCTACTTTGATAATTTTAGAGATGACCGCAGAAAAAGTGATTCCCCCCTCCATAAAACAAAAAATATCGCAATTATATGGTATCAACGAAGTGTTAATGGAAGAAGAGTGGAGACAACAATTACAATTGGCAGGATTTAAAAATATCCGAAAGTTATCTACACCTTCTGGATTAATACCAACTGATCTAATTGATATGATTCCATCTGAAAACATTGACGATAAGTTATATGATGTGTGGGATGAGCATGCATTACTCGTTCAAGAAACACAAGAATTTCTCGGGTATAGAATTTTCACATGTACTAAATAGACCTTTTCTTCCATCAAATTTGTTTAATACTTTTGCCACGTACTCAATCAAATCCACTAGTCCCTCTTTGCATATGAATGCCCTAGGAAAGTCACTAAAGTACATTTATTTTAGGCTCATTTCGTATACATTGTGGCTGTTTGATTTGATTGTTGAATAAACTCTCCATTTCACTATTGATTTCCATCAAAAACAGATGAAATAATGCTCGAAACAAAGTTATATCATCGATAATAAACGGATACGAAACCAACAAACTTTGCAAAAACAGCTTTTTTAAAGTTGAAATAAATTCTACCGTTCCAATCACTTGAAACTAAGTAGGAAAAACCGATCCAGAGACGATTTCTCCAGAAGATTTGGAATATAATTCACTATTCGAATACGGACCATTTGTTTCAGCAAATGAATTAACAATATGAAAGCCTATCGAATAGCCAATCCATCTTGGTATATCAGTATTAGGTTCACCATACAAATAGAGCCTTTTCTGTTCTTCACTATTCTGATCTAATACGCCTACAAATTGTTTCTTCCAAACAGACAGCATTTCTTCCTTTGAATATCGGTTGGTCCAGGGTGCATTCCACTCTTCTCCATATATATCTTTAACGGCATACTCAGCTAGCCCCTCCAAAACGATGACATCTTTTATAGACAATAAATCAAGTTCTTTCTTAAATAGTTCTAACCGGCAGACATGATGATATTCATGAGCAAGTAGGGCTTTTACTTCTTGAATGTTTACTTGTTTTGATAAAAATAAAAAAAGTGACTTTTTAAAAGCGATACCGTTTTTTGTCGTCTTTTCCGATAGATTTTCTTGCCTTTCATTTATTGGGAAAATAAAAATTGGCACATTTGGACCATTCCAATAGCTTTGAAGCTGAGTATATTCAGATTGAATAATCTCCCAAACATTGTTTTTTTGTAAGAAATCAAACGAGGAGCGTAACTTAGAAACATCTTCTGGATTAAATAAACCGTGTTGAAGAAGATGATAGTGAAGCTCTTCTGGAGAAGAATAGTTAAAATAATTGAGCACTGGTTGACAGATCTCTTTACTTTGGATTAGTAATTTTTCTTTCTGAGGTTCACTCTTGCATCTAGAGATGAACCGTTGGATCCAAGGACGTGTATTTATCACTGACAATACCTATCACTCCTTCATCGTAAGAGCGTTTCTTGAAGATAGTATACTCCCCTTCTTTTAAACTTCTTGAAGCATGGTAGACAGATGTCTAGTCCCCCTTTGGACAACTTGCATACGTTAGTAGTACATACATTTATGTATATTAACGATATAAGGAGGGTATGTATGGCTTATCAAAGAATGTATCATCTATGTTGCCGTCATCACGGTAAAGTGGTACGAATCACGGGTCGAGATGGACGAGTTCGTGTGGGTCAAATCACAAGAGTTACCAATTCTCATGTTTGGCTAAGACCAGTAGGAGGACCGCGTGGCTTAGGGTATGGGTATTACGGAGGCTTTGGATATGGGGGATTCGGAGTACCATTTGCACTTGGTGCCATCTTAGGAATAGCAGTAGGCGCAGCCTTCTTTTGGTAAAATAAAAAACAGAAGTGGCTGTTGAGCAACAGCTGGCATCTAGCAGCCCACTACGTGAGTCCTGATTCACATAGTGGGCTGAAAAATGCCCGAGTCCTTTGCAGGTGCAGTTGAATCAGTAAAAGCCGAGGCGTGTTGACCAGCAGCGCCAAGAAAATCCTAGTTCACTTGAAAGTTCCAGACCTTTGTATGGAAGCGTAATTTGTGCCTGCTAACAAATGAGAATTTACGTCCAATAAATTTCCAAAATCCTCAAAAAATCGAAATGGATCCTTACTTTCACAAGAACTAAAAAAGTTCTCATCAAATCTCTTGAAGAGAACTTTTTTACATAATGCGGATATTCCCCCATTCACTCAGAAGATAAATTGTCTGTGTAGTGGATTCTCTCATTTACTATTCTTTGCTTATGGTATTTATTTAGGCTGTTTCCATAAAGTTTTGTGCTTTTCGAACCAGTCTATTTATGGTGATGTAGCTTTATTTCCAGTCGTCATTGCGTCTATTTTTGATGGAAATCAACTGTGAAATGAAGGGTTCAATCAAAAATAAAAAACCAAAACATATATGAAAAAACCTTTAAATAATATTTGGGAGATAGGATAATGATATTACTCAAAAGGTAGGATAGCCTAATATTTTATTAATTATAGATGTGAAAGCAAAGAAGCTTGAGAGGATCTGCCTATTCCCAAAGTCTTTTTATTCAGTGGCAAAATGATAAGTGTTTTTCCCCCTAGATTTGGCGTAGTATAACGCCTTATCCGCCACTGTCATTAATAGATCAAGTTCATTTCCATCAAATGGAAAACGACTGATTCCAATGCTTGATGTAGGTGTAAATCGTTCGTTTCCAATGCTGAATCCCTTTTTTAGTCGCTTTTGAATACGGATGATAATTTGAATTATATCTTTTTTATGTGCTAGATTCGGGAGAACGACTAGAAATTCATCCCCTCCTAGCCGGACCACAAAGTCTTCTTCAAGCAAACAACTTTGAATGCTTTTTCCAAACAATCGTAAAAACTCATCTCCTACGTCGTGTCCATGACGATCATTTATCTCTTTGAAATTGTCCCCATCGATATAAAACAAAACAATACTCTTCTGTAACTGTTTAGCTTCTCTTAAAATAGCAGGAAATGTGTTTTTTAAATAACTTCTGTTCGGCAGATCCGTTAAACTGTCATGATAAGCCATATATTTTAAATTTTGTTCCAATTTTTTTCGATCAGTAATCTCTGTCGAAACAAAAACCATATTTTCAATCTCACCATTTTGTTCGTAGATAGGATTTGTTTTGGTCTCTACCCAATACTCCTGTTGAGTAGCAGACAAGAACAAGCTTTCAAAACTTTGACCTACTTCATCAATAAAGGCTTGATTGACATAATCATTCCAACTTGTCACAAAATCAGAAGAAATCAGTATTGAATGATTTTGACCGATTAAATCTTCGATAGGGTAGTCTAGTAACTGTATATGTGAGGGAGAAGCGTAGGTGATTTTTCCCTTTCGATTTGTCACCATGATCAAATCATGTGAGTTTTCGGTTATCAACCGATACATTTCTTCCCTTCGTTGAAGCTCAGCTTGATAGATTTTCTTATCAGTAATATCTGTTTGTATTGAAATGTATTGGCTAATTTTTTCATTTTCATCCATTAATGGGACAATCGTTGAGTCCACCCAGTATATTCGCCCATTTTTGGACTTATTACGAAACTCCCCTCGCCACGTCTGACCAGCTGAAATAGTGCCCCATAGATGTTGAAAATATTTTTCAGAGTGATAATTAGAATTAACGAGTTTAAACGGCTTTCCAATTAGATCAACTCGGTCAAATTGGGCTATCTCACTAAACTTTTCATTAGCATAGGTGATTAATCCTTGAGGGTCCGTATATGCGACAATTGCTGACGAATCTAATGCTTGCTTTAAATTTTCAAGATCTTTGAGCGTTTTTTGTAATTTCATTTCAGCAACGGTCTCTTTTGTTATATCTTTAACAATGCCAAAAATCCCTTTTAATTCGCTCTCGACTATGACCCGTATGAATGTTACTTCACAAATTAACGTTTCTAATTTATGATTGACAATTTTCAAGGTCGTATCCACAATACCTTGCTCTTTTACCTCTTTGAATTTTTTCTGAACATTTTCAACTTTATAGACAGGAGATAACAAGTCAGCAAATGATTTTCCTTTTAAGTCTTGAATAGAATATCCAAATACCTCTTGTGCAGCTGAATTTGCTTTTGTGATATCCCCTCTCAGATTTAATTCGAAGACTGGGTGAGGATTCAGCGAGAACAAATTTTTGTAAAACTCTTTACTTTGTATGAGTTCTTTTGACATTTTCAATAATACACTAATATCTTTATAAACAATCGATAAAGCTGTAACATGACCTAGATCATCTTTTATTGGGGAATAACTAATCGAAAATGTTGAGAACCGACCATTTTTTATTTTTTTTTCGGAAATGATACCACTTAATCCGTTTCCTTGTTGAATCTTCTTCATTAAACCTACACGAGTTTCTTTATCTAGATCATATGATTTATGTAAATCTAGATCTTCAATATTTTTCCCCACCACTAAAGACTCCTGATATCCAAATACTTCCGCAAATGCTACATTTGCTCTCAGAATATTACCAGATAAGTCTACCAATAAGGTAGGTTCTACTGAATGGGTTAAATAGGAATTCATAAACAAAACATTTTCCTCTAAAACTTGTTTATGTTGTACGTTTTTGGTAATTGCCAAAATATAGCTAGAATCTTTATCTGATACGATAGGAGACAAAGTGGTTTCTGCAGCATAATGATTGGGAGAAAATAAGTTAATATCTACATAGGTCAATGGTATTTGACTTGTAAAAACTTGATCGTATTTCCTTTGAATATCTCCTGTGATATCTTCAGGTAAAACATCCGAAAATATTTTACCTTGTAACGAAACACCAAATAATTTATTCGCTTTTTCATTTGCAAAAAAATAGCGATAGGTGGATTTCGTTTTCTCCATGATAAACACAAGATCCTCCGATTGATCAAACAACAAGGCACAGCCTTCTGGTGAAATTTTTTTTCCAAGTATAGTCATCACGATGCCTCCAGTATCCAAAATCAATACCTTTTCTTAGCTTATAGTATTACCTAAATATATACGAATCCTTTTCACTCCTATATAATTATAACTCCAAATAGGACTAATCACACACATTTTATCCAACAATTTAAATAAAAAGGATCATTTACCTATTCTCAATACGATACCTTCGTGATAGAGCATGGATTTTCCTGACCATGAGGTTTCACTCCATTCTTTTCTTTCTTGAATTCCGAATTAGGAACAACCCAATAGAAACACTCTCTATATCACAATATCATCTTAAGCTGATGACGCACCCTAGAAGGTGTATGATCCGATTAGTAGTAAATAGCCATCATAATTATTTTCAATTACCTAGATTTCTCCTCCTTCTGTCGCTGCAGTCATAAAGAATACATGTGCAGGTTGACCATCGAGCGACTCATAATCTACACCATCAATTGATTTACCAAAGACAATTGTTTGGGTGTTAACCGCACTAGTTTTTGCATGTGGAATAGCGATTCCTTCCCCAATTCCTGTAGTACTTTGTGCTTCTCGTGCTAAAATTGCCTCTTTAAATTTGGTCACATTGGAAACATAGTCACCTTTTGCTAGTGAAGCAATTAATTCATCAATTACGTCTGGCTTACTAGAAGAATGTAAGTCTAATATGATTGTGTCCAATTTTATGCTTCTTCGCTATTTAGTATTTAGTTCAAACAACTATGTAGGTTTCGGAACTCAATCAATTATTCTTTTAACAGGTGGTGAATGCTGAGCGAGCAATTGAACTCATTCCCTTGTCCGGTTTGGTTTTTCGCTTGTTTTAATCAATATGTAGAATCCTGACATTAAGCTAAAATGGTAGCATCAATTGAACCCTAGAAAATTGTCTTGTCAACACTAAATAGCGAAGAGCCAATTTTATTAAATCTGTAATCTCCATTTTTATCCCTCCTGATGGATGCTTTCTATCTTTATATATGGAATCATTTTTACTATTTCTTCATTTGATGCGAGTCCTGATGTGAATGCAGATGCAGTTCCAGAAGCTAGTCCTAATCCAAAGGCTTCAAACAAGCTTCGGCCCTTTGTAATAGCCGCCAAAAAACCTGCCACAGTTGAGTCTCCTGAACCAATAGTGCTTATGATCTCACCACGGGGAACTTCACCTATGAGCTGAAGGGCTTCAGATAAAAACACAGCCCCATTTCCACCCATAGAAATGATAATGTGTTGCGGTCCCATTTCTAGTAATTTCTTTCCGTAGTACAAAGCATCTTCATGTGTCGAAATGGTAGTATCAAAGATTTCACCTAGCTCATGATGATTCGGCTTAATCAAATAAGGCTTATGCTTTAACGTTGGTAGCAAAAGATGTTTCTCAGCATCGACAACAAACCTAATGTCCTTCTCAAAACAAATTTTGGCAATCTCTTCATAGAAATTAGAAGGAATTGAACTCGGGACACTACCTGCTAATACTAGTGCATCTTCGCTTGTTAAATTTTTGATTAAGCTCATTAACTCATCAATCTGAGTTTGAGAAATTGGAGGTCCTGGGGCATTCAGCTCTGTCTCCTCTTTCCCGCTGACTTTGACATTGATTCTGCTCGCGTCATTTACCTTGAAGAAGCTGGTGTTGATTTCTTCTTTTTCCAGCTTCTTTGCAATAAAGTCTCCTGTAAATCCCCCGAGAAATCCTGTCGCAGTTGATGCTTCTTCCAGGACTCGTAGCATTCTTGAAACCATAATTCCTTTTCCACCAGGGTAGAAGTCGGTATCATTTGCACGATTTAACGAGCCAATCTCAAAATCTTCAATCGTCATCATATAATCCAGTGATGGGTTTAACGTGATGGTATAAATCATTTCTGCACAACCTTTACTGTTGTTTCTTTAAAAATCATTGCATATTGTTCGTCGATACCTTCGTTTGTAACAATCGTTGCTTCTTCAAGTTCAGAGATTTTCGCAAAGGCAATCTCACCAAACTTGCTTTCATCGGCGAGGATATACGCTTCTCTCGAGAGGGATATCGACTGTCGTTTAATTCTAGCTTCTTCAGGATCAGGAGTTGTAAATCCAAACTCTTGATGAATCCCATTTGTTCCTAAAAACGCTTTATCAAACCGATAATTTCGCAAGGAGTCCATCGCAATACTTCCAACAATTGCACCGGTAGTAGGCTTCACTTCCCCACCAACAATATACGTTTTAATTCCATTTTCTCTTAAGCCTTTCATTTGCTCTAATCCATTTGTAACGACTACAATTCCGGGCTGTGTTAAAAAGGGAATCATTTCAATCGTGGTTGATCCAGCGTCTATAAATAAACAATCATTTTCTTCAACCAAGTTTGCAGCATATTGAGCAATCATTCGTTTTTCATGAACGTTTTTAGTCGACCTTTCAGAAACAGTCATTTCTTTAAGCTTCACTTGTAATTTGGAGGCGCCTCCATGAACTCTTTTTAAAAACCTCTCTTGTTCTAGCTGAGATAGGTCTCGCCTGATCGTTGATTCCGAGGCATTTGTAAGTTCAACCAGATCTTGAATTTTAATTGTTCCACATTCTTTTAAGGCATTAAGAATAGTTTGATGGCGTTCTTCTGTTAACATGTTGACCTCCTGTAGAAGTACTTCTAACCTCTAGTATATTGATAGCGTTTTCTTAAATCAATCATTTTCTTCCAAATTCTTTCATAAACAATCATTCCATTCAATTCAACTGTCTGGATTCTAACTGAATAAACCAAAAACCACCAGTGGGTTTACCTTCAACCAGCACTGATGGTTAATTAAAGTTAAAGATTACGGACATGATCAAATTTTTTCTTCAAACGTTTTCGCAAGGAATGGGGGCGTAAACATTTCTCTGTATAAAAAAGAACTAATCGAATAGCTAAAAATATGCATCGGAAAAATTCACAATAAATTAGATAATGGTAGAGAAAAGCATCGGAAAAACAAAATGATTCATTCTTTTGATTAGGCTGTTTTCGCAAAGAGTGTGGTTTTTCGTATCCGTTTATCATCTATGATCGAGCTTTGTTTCTGGCATCATTTCGCCTATTTTTGATAGAAGTCAACAGTTAAATGGAGTATTGAATTAAAATATCAGGTAAAATAGCCACAATGTATACGAAACCCCATGTCCTGTCAGACACCGCAATGAATGAAAATGGGGTCTAGCGGTTTAATGATGCATTAAACTGTTCATCCTGTTAATGCAGGTCTGAGGTCGCCTCTTTTTTGGTGGATAAAACCCCG